>PLNQ01000044.1:0-4333 GCA_003141815.1 Acidimicrobiaceae bacterium
GAAACAGCCGAATGTTTACAGTCATGAGAGCCGGTGGAGGGATTCGAACCCACGACCTGACGATTACAAATCGCCTGCGCTACCAGACTGCGCCACACCGGCTTGGAACTACTCAGGTTAGTAAATCGCTTCCAATCGCTCTAGTGTGGGTGAAATGAGCACCCCCACTTCTTCGCCGCGCGACGGCCACGCGTCCGGGTCGCACTACCAACCGTCACTCGGCGTTGTGATCATGATCGTCGTGCTATTCGTCGGGGCCACGTTCCTCATGGTTCGCGCTGCGTCACCCTCGAGTGGGACGCCGACGACCACCACAACCAGTACCCCCTCGTCTACGAGTACTACGAATCCCTCCACGGGTCGAGTCATCAAGTCGAAGGTCCGCGTGCAGGTGGCGAACGGCACGACCATCGGGTCGCTCGCCTCGCGCTACACCCAGAAATTGATGACCCAAGACTGGGACACGCTGCCGCCCGTTAATGGCCCCCATGTCGCGGCGACCATCATCTACTACAACCCTGGAGAGCGAACGGCTGCGCTCGAAGTCGCGACGGTCGTCGGTGTGAGCGCGTCCGTGGTGCATCCCTTGGGCGGCGGGAGTCCAATACCGGGCGCGTCAGGTGACGGCGTTATCGTCATCCTCGGTCCCGACTTGGGCGGATAGTTCCGACGTGTCGATCGGCACGTCAAATTTGTAACGCTCGAGTGCCGCGCGAAGAACTTCGACGGCCATGGGTCGCAGGTCTTCGAGTGGTCGGTTGCGATGACGACGAATGCCGAGGTCGACCTGGGCGAGTGCGTGCACGCCAAAGAGTTGCGCCATGTCAATCAGCATCGCGATCTCTACGCTGTAATCCGGCTCGAGCGCGATCGCTTCGAGCGCGCCACGTCGCACGGCCGTCTCGCCGGCGAGGGGTTGACGAATCTCGCCGAGACCGGGGTAGAGCAGTGAAAGTATGGGCCGCGCCGTCAGTTCATTGACCCGTCCGCCACCCGTGGGCATGTTGTGCAGGGGCCGCTCGTAGAAGCCCTTGACGAGTTGGGTAGCCGGGCGTTCCAGCAGGGGCTGGACGAGGCGCGCGACGTAGTCGGCCGTCGTGTTCAAGACGTCGGCGTCCAGGAAGACGAGGATTTGGGCGGACGTCGCCGCGACGCCGGCGTTCATCGCCGCACCCTTGCCGCTCGGCCCCCCGAGGCGCACCACCCGCGCGCCGTGATGGTCGGCAACGGTCGCGGTGTCGTCACTCGAGTGATCGTTGACGACGACCAGCTCGTCAACGAGCTGGTCGTGGATTAGTACGGTGTCGAGGACCGCGCCGATGGTGGCGGCTTCATTCTTTGCCGGAATGATGACCGCGACGGTGGTGTCGCCCTTCAGGGCAGCTACCCGCTCGAGCCGGTAGGCGTCGCTCGCGAGGGTCCAGGGCACGGGTGAGTTCGCCATTCCGTCGAGGTTACGTTGGCTCCGCCCCCCACTTGACAAACGGTTCGCCTTCGGTAAGAATTGATTCATCATCCAGAGCGACTGAGGGACGGCCCCGCAGAAGTCGCGACAACCAGTGTGAAACCCGGGAATTTCCCTTCACACCAGGTGCCAAAGGCCGAACGATGAAAAGGGAGTTATGAATTTCGCTACCGGTCTTAGATGTCGAGAGTGTGGTACCACCTACCCGGACGAGGCACGTTACGTCTGTGACAACTGCTTTGGTCCCCTTGAGGTCGGTTACGACCTCAAGGCCGCCCGCGGCGTCGTCACTCGCCAGTCCATCCAAGA
The DNA here is from genome assembly GCA_003141815.1 of Acidimicrobiaceae bacterium. GTDB lineage: Bacteria > Actinomycetota > Acidimicrobiia > Acidimicrobiales > RAAP-2 > RAAP-2. Next base: position 1,775 of record PLNQ01000044.1, read on the forward strand.
GGGTCCACTCTCTATCTGGCGCTACGGCGCACTTTTGCCCGACCCCGGCGTGGCGCCGGTCGACCTCGGCGCCGGGTGGACGCCGCTACGTCGCGCCACTCGTCTGGCCGAAGTGCTGGGCGTACGAGAACTGTGGCTGAAAGACGACACGCGGAACCCGACGGGTTCCTTCAAGGACCGCGTGGTCTCGGTGGCGCTCTCGAGTGCCCGGCGTCTCGGCTTTACGACCGCCGCCTGCGCCTCGACGGGCAACCTCGCGACCTCGGTCGCGGCCCACGCCGCCTTCATCGGGTGGCCGAGCGTGACCATCATCCCCGCCGACCTCGAGAAGTCCAAGATCGCCATGACCGCCATCTTCGGCGGCACGGTGCTCGGTGTCGAGGGCAGTTACGACGACGTCAATCGGCTCTGCGTGGAACTCGTGGACGAACACCCCGACTGGGCCTTCGCCAACATCAACCTGCGTCCCTTCTACGCCGAAGGTTCGAAGACACTGGCCTTTGAGATCAGCGAACAACTCGGGTGGCGCACACCCGACCAGGTCGTCGTGCCCGTGGCGTCGGGCAGCCAACTCACGAAGGTCGCCAAGGGCTTCAAGGAGTTCATGGAACTCGGTCTCGTCGAGGGATCGGCGCCCGTGCTCTTCGGCGCGCAGGCGACAGGCTGTTCGCCGATCGCCACGGCCTTCTCGAGCGGCGCCGACTTCATCACACCCCAGCGCCCCAACACCATCGCGCGCTCGCTGGCCATTGGCAATCCGGCCGACGCTCCGTACGTGCTCGACGAACTGCGCGCCAATGGCGGCGACTGTGGCTCGGTGCCCGACGACGAGATCCTCGAGTGCATTGAACTCCTCGCCAAGACCGAAGGCGTCTTCGCCGAGACCGCCGGCGGGGTCACGATCGCCTCGCTTCGTCAAATGATCAATCGCGGAACGATCGACCGCGACAAGTCGATCGTCGCCATCATCTCGGGTCACGGCCTGAAGACCCTCGATGCCGTCGTCGACACTGCGACGGTCAGCGCGACCATTAGCCCGTCGCTCGAGGCGGCCGAAGAGGCTCTTCGCTTTCACCAATTGGTGGCGGCATCGTGAGCGTCGTCGTGCGACTGCCGGGTCAGCTGCGTTCGCTGGTGGGCGGCGTGGGTGAAGTCTCCGTTGAAGCCACGACCGTCCGTGAGGCAATCGCGGCGGTGGACGTGGCCTTCCCGGGACTCGCCACGCGCGTCCTCGACGACGACGGTGGGCTGCGTCGTTTCGTGAACGTCTTCGTCGCCGACGAAGACGTGCGATTCCTCAATGGACTCGACACCGTGCTCGAACCCGGTCAGACGGTTTCCCTGGTGCCGGCGGTAGCGGGGGGCTAATTTCTCCGTTAGCACTCTCCGTCAGAGACTGCTAACATTGCTTTGCACCAAAAAGGTGCCTGCACTAGGAGGAATCACCGTGGCGAAACTGATCGCTTTCGACGAAGAGGCGCGTCGCGCCCTCGAGCGCGGAATGAACAAACTGGCTGACGCCGTGCGCGTCACCCTCGGCCCCAAGGGCCGCAACGTGGTGCTCGACAAGAAGTGGGGAGCGCCGACCATCACGAACGACGGCGTCTCCATCGCCAAGGACATTGACCTCGAGGATCCCTTCGAGAAGATCGGTGCCGAGCTGGTCAAGGAAGTGGCGAAGAAGACTGACGACGTGGCCGGTGACGGCACCACGACCGCGACCGTGCTCGCCTGGGCCATGGTGCGCGAAGGTCTGAAGAACGTCGCCGCTGGCGCAAACCCCATGTCACTGAAGAAGGGCATCGAAGCGGCTGTCGAAGCGGCCGTCGCGTCGTTGCACGACCTCGCTAAGCCGGCCGACACCAAAGAGCAGATCGCCCAAGTGGCGTCCATCTCCGCGGCGGACCCCGAGATCGGCCAAATGATCGCCGACGCCATCGACAAGGTCGGTAAGGACGGCGTCATCACCGTCGAGGAGAGTCAGTCCTTCGGTATGGACATGGACCTCGTCGAAGGTATGCGTTTTGACAAGGGCTACATCGCGCCCTACTTCGCCACCGACTTGGAACGTCAAGAGGCCGTCCTCGAGAACGCCTACGTGTTGCTCGTCTCGGGCAAGATCTCCTCAGTGCGTGACGTGCTGCCGGTTCTCGAAAAGGTCATGCAGTCGGGTCGACCGCTGTTGATCGTCGCCGAAGACGTCGAGGGCGAAGCCCTGGCGACCTTGGTCGTGAACAAGATCCGTGGAACCTTCAAGTCCGTGGCCGTGAAGGCGCCGGGCTTTGGTGAGCGTCGTAAGGCCATGCTCCAGGACATCGCGATCCTGACGGGCGCGACGGTCATCTCAGAAGAGATCGGCCTCAAGCTCGACACCGCGACGTTGGAACTACTCGGCACCGCTCGCAAGGTCGTCGTCACGAAGGACGAGACGACCATCGTCGAGGGCGCCGGTTCCGAAGAGGACATCAAGGGTCGCATCAGTCAGATCAAGGCCGAGATCGACAACACCGAGTCGGACTACGACCGCGAGAAGCTCCAGGAGCGTTTGGCGAAGTTGTC
>PLNQ01000044.1:4387-36511 GCA_003141815.1 Acidimicrobiaceae bacterium
GCGCGCATGGTCGCCAAGGCCGTCGAAGCGCCACTCAATCAGATTGCCGTCAATGCGGGGCTTGAGGGTGGCGTCATCGTCGACAAGGTTCGTCACTTGAAGAACCCCACTGAGGGCCTCAACGCCGAAACGGGTGAGTACGAAGACTTGCTGAAGGCTGGCGTCATCGACGCGGCGAAGGTGACCCGCTCGGCGCTGCAGAACGCGGCTTCGATCGCGGCACTGTTCTTGACGACCGAGTGCGTGATCGTCGACAAGCCCGAAGAGAAGTCATCGGCCATGTCCGGCGGCGGTGGGATGGACGACTACTAAGCCGTCCACAACGTTTTCAACGCACGAACCGCGGGGCTAGTCCCCGCGGTTCGTGCGTTGTTGACCCAATGAGTCGTCAATGTTTACCCGTAGCATGGGACCATGTCGACACCTACGCCTCTTGGCCCCGCGCGCGGCCTGAACGTCGTGCACCTCTTCTGTCACCCCCAAGGCGAGGTCGACGCCGGCGCACTGCGTAAGGCCATCGACGAGGCGACGCACGCGGGACTCCAAGTGGTGACGGCCGCGATACTCGGCGCAAAGGCCGACGCCTGTTTCATGGTGCTCGGTGAGAACCTCTGGGACGTACGCAAGTTTCAATCGAAGGTGCAAGCCTCGGGCTTCCACGTCGCCGAGAGTTACGTCTCGGTCACCGAGGTGAGTGAGTACGCGGCCGGCATGCCCGAGAAGATGCTCAACGAACGTCTCTACCCGACGCTGCCGCCCGAGGGCATGAAGGCCTTTTGCTTCTATCCAATGTCCAAGCGTCGTGGTGAAGTGCACAACTGGTACGGACTCGGTTACGACGAGCGCGAGAATTTGATGCGCCAACACGGCGCGATCGGTCGCACCTTCAGGGGTCGGGTCATTCAGCTCATCACGGGCTCGACGGGCCTCGACGACTGGGAGTGGGGCGTGACGCTCTTCGGTGTGCACGTCGACGACCTGAAAGAGTGCGTCTACACCATGCGTTTCGACGAGGCGTCGGTCCTGTACGCGGACTTCGGCGTTTTCTATACCGGTCTCGTGGGGACGCTCGACGAAGTACTCGACGCGACGCTGGCCTGAGCGTCGTTGCTAGCGTCAAGGCGTGAGTAACTCGGTTCCCGAAAAGACGCTGCGTCGTTGGGCGGAGTCCCTCGCGGGCGTCGCGAAGACCGGGCTCGGCTTCACCGAGAGTCAGTACGAACGCGAACGCTTCGAAGAGATCCTGAAGATCGCCGGCGATATCAAGGTCGCCGCCGATGAGGGACTCAAGGGCGTCGCGGACGCCGACGGTTACGTGGCGGAGTGGATGAAAGAAGTGGGCCACGGCGTGCCGGGCTACCAGACTCCCAAGGTCGCCGTCGGTGCCGCGGTCACGAACGACGAGGGCAAGCTCCTCCTCATCGAGCGCGCCGACTCGGGCGTCTGGCTCTACCCGACGGGGTGGTGCGACGTGGGTTACTCGGCACCGGAAGTGGTCGTGAAAGAGGTCCTCGAAGAGACGGGCATCGAAGTCGAGCCCGTGCGCCTCATCGGCGTGCTCGACGGCATGCGCCTCGGACAATCGCGAATCCCGCTCTATTCTTTGCTCTTCTTCTGTCGCGCCGTGGGCGGCGAGCTGAAACTGCACCCCCTCGAAGTGACGAACGCGGGATGGTTCGGGCGCGACGAGATACCGACGCCCACGATTGGTGCCGAACGCTGGGTCGGGCCGATCTTCGCCGCGATCGATGGCGAAGTTCGCGACGTCTTCTACGACGACCTNNCGTCGTCCCGTCTGGCGAGGTGACGAATGAGTGTTTCCGTCGAGAAGACGACTTCGGCAACGCCCGAGCTACTCGCTGGTCTCAACAACCTCCTGCCCCAGCTTTCGTCGAACGCAGTGCCGCTGACCATGGTTGACGTCGAGACAATGGTGAACTCTGACGCGGCGACGCTGTTCATCGCTACGGATAGTGGTGTCGTCGTCGGGACGTTGACGCTGGTTATCTTTCCAATTCCCACTGGCGTTCGGGCGTGGATCGAAGACGTCGTCGTCGACGAAAACGCCCGAGGTCTCGGCATCGGCGAAGCGCTCACGAGTGCGGCCGTCAATGAGGCCCGCAGTCGTGGTGTTCGCTCCATCGATCTCACCAGTCGACCCTCGAGAGAAGTGGCCAACGCTTTGTATCGAAAACTTGGCTTCGAACGTCGCGAGACCAACGTCTATCGTTTTTTCTTAGAAAAGTGAAATTGTATTTGCGCTCGTACATAGTTGGAGATTCAGCCAGCCAATCGCCGACTTGGACAGGAGACTCGGTGATGGCCCTGTTTCGGGAAGCGCGCCTGCCCTATCGGACATAGTGACAGGATGGAAGTATGGCGGGCCAAGAATCAACCAACCGATACGTAGAGCCAGGCTGGTTCACCAAGCACGTCTTTAATCGACTCGTGCAAATGTTGACCAGTATGGGAATAAGCGTCTGGGGTTCACGTACTCTTTGGCTGCGTGGTCGCAGCAGCGGCGAATGGCGATCTAATCCCGTGAATCTGCTTTCTCATAATGGTGATCACTACTTAGTTGCACCGCGTGGCGAAACCCAGTGGGTACGTAACTTGCGCGCTGCCGGCAATGGTGAACTACGAGTCGGACGCAAAGTCCAATCCTTCGGAGCGACAGAGCTAGATAATGCAGGGAAAACCGACGTGCTCAGGGCGTACCTCAAGCGCTGGAAGTTAGAGGTTGGTATTTTCTTTGACGGTGTTAGCGCGTCGTCTCCAATTGCTGAGCTAGATCGGATCGCTCCCAATCACCCGGTCTTTCGTCTCACGTTCATGAAAGCGCAGTAGACGAATGTCTATCGTTTTTTCATAGAAAGTTAGAAATGGACTTCCTTTCAGCGTGACTAAATGCAGGGGCCAGCAACTTGACATCGTTAGGTTTGTATGGCAAAGTAGTTGGCATGACAGACATACTGGAACAGCCTGACGGAGACCTTGCATACGCCAGCCAACTGCGATGGAGAACTCGAGTGGCGCGCGACGGCAGTTGGTTCGCCCTCGTTGTCTTTGGCCTAGTCGTCCTATTCGCGATGGTCTTTTACCACTATCCGGGTATTACTGCTTCATCGCTGGGGTGCCATGCATTCGCCAACGGGTTCACATGCTCGTCGGTCTCAGTCTCGCGAGGCGTGTTTGGATCGGGTCTGGGATCACCCACGGCCCCGCCAATCGATCACGTGAGCCCGTGGGCGACGACCTATTGGGTGGTGAGCATCTTTACTGGCATTGCCACGGTGGTCGGCTTCTATTGGATGCGGGCGCGTTCGTCGGGAGTTGCCGGGCGCATTTGGCCCTTCGCCACCGTTGGCGTCGGCGTGCTGGTACTGGCCGTAGCGAGCCGAGGTTGGATCACGTTCAAGATTCCAGCAGACTTCTGGATACGCGGTATGCAGCCTCTGCTGGTCATCGCGATTGGCCTCATAGCGCTCGCGATCACTGAACGAAGTCGAGCCTTCCTGCTCTACGTTGCTGGGTTCCTTGGTCTCGCACTGCTTTCCTGTCTCTATGACGTCAGCAACCTCTTTGTGCGCCTCGGAATAGGTTCCACCTGGAATGGGAATATTGAGGCGCTGCCGAACCTGATCTTGCCAGGTCTATATCTGCTCATTGGCGGGGTGGTGTTCTACGTCTTGCGCCGCAGCGGTGTGACGTTCCACATTGCTCGACGAAGGATTAACGATGGTCAGTGAGTCAAAGGATCGAACAACTCAGGAAACGAGCCCGATCGAAGATCTCGATGACACCGTGCACCAGCGAGTGCGACTCGGCATTCTGACTATTGCCAATGAATCACGCAAGGTGGAGTTTCGATTTCTGCAAGAGACCATGGGATTAACAGCCGGTAACCTCTCTCAACACATTCGAGTCTTGGAAGAAGCTGGTCTTATCGGTGTGCAGAAAGGGACCGAAGGTCGTCGGCCTCGAACCTGGGTCTCCATCACAAGGGCCGGCAAGGTTGCTCTTCGCCAGGAGGTCGCGGTCCTGAAGGCGTTAGTGAGTCGCGTCGAAGGTTCTAGCGCTCCTTCGAACTAACTGAAGCCAGCCTTGTTGTCACCCGTCTGGATTCGCACGAAGGCGCCCTGGGTATTCACCCCGACCCGATACCAGCAGACGGTGACGCTACCGTTCACGACAGTCGAAACCTTGGTGGCCTTTACTGCGAGAAAACTCGACACCTCGGGAGTCGTCACCTTATTGCAGAGTGATGAGGCTGCACTTGCCGGAACCGAAGTGAGCACTGGCACCAGCGACGCTCCGAGGGAAAACGTTACGCCCGCGACAACGAGTCGCACGTGTTTCGTCAAGACCGACATAGAACCTCCAGCCTCGATTTCGACGTCACGGTGGCGTCGTGATCATGAGGAGCCTACGGTCTCGCCCGTCTGGGCTGGGGACTGCGTTAACGGATGCTCACGAGGTCTTTCCCTCATAGGCGCAGCGTCGCCAGTCTCGTCGAACTTTCATTAGACGAGAAATACAAGCACTTTCAATCAAAGTTCTTGGATAGGGGCCCGGTGGGTACCGGGCCAAGTGTTCGTGTGATCGCAACATGATGCCCCACACAATTGGAGGTGTTCGTCTCGCCCGTCGCGGAGAGTACGCAACACATTCGCGCCACCGCGGAATCAAGTAGTCGTGCTCGTCTTTCGTCGACGCCGACCAGCCGACTCTCTTAAAACACTCTTACGTCACCCTTAGCCGACCTCCAGGGCCGCTACCTACGATCTCTCAAAAGGTCAACCAGGTACGAGGAATAGCAGTGGAGATTAGAACGAAATTTGGGAAACACAAGATCCGTAACTCCATCGTGCTCGGCACGGTAGTTGTCATCTTCCTGGCGTTAGCGGGACCGTTCATCTACATCCACTTCATCGAGGGCTCTCCGCCCGCGAAGCTCTCACTGCCGACGGCGAGCGCGACCTAGACCCCAGCAGCATCGTCAACAACCTCGTTGAACGGAACCTGGAACATCGCCAAAGGCTCAGTCGTCGGGTACCGAGTCAGTGAGGTCCTCCTCGGCCAGAACTCAACTGCCGTGGGTCGCACCTCGAAGGTCTGGGGATCGCTCGTCGTGGGTGGCACCGCCATCACAAAGGCCACCTTCACCGTGAACATGGCGTCGGTGGTTAGTGATCAGTCGCAGCGCAACGCCCAGTTCGATGGTCGAATCATGGACGTTTCTCAGTACCCAACGGCGAGGTTCACTTTGACGACGCCGATCGAGCTCGGCTCGGTCCCAAAGCAAGGCGCGACCTCGAAAAGTAGCGCCACTGGTCAACTCACCATGCATGGCGTTACCAAGACCATCACCTTCAACGTCTCGATCGAGAGGACGGCGAGCGGCCTGGCCGCTCTTGCGGAGATTCCGATCTTGTTCAGCACCTGGAACATTGCGAACCCGAGCATTGGTGAATTTGTCACGACGTCCGACCACGGCACGCTCGAAGTCCTACTTACTTCAACCTCCGGTGTGGGAAACAGCGCCTCGAGCGGCGGTGCCCCAAGCTCAGGCGGCGGTGGCTCTCCGGTGACCGTACCGTCAACAACTGTCCCAGGGCTGAAGCTCCCGTCGAGCTAAGCCACTCGTTGAGGACAGTCCGGGTTCCTCACCACTGCGTCGATTGCTTGCCTCGAATCATAGGGTAGAAACGAGGTGGATCGGAGTCGTCAACGTCGCGACGACGTTGGCGACAGAGGGTTTGCGCCCGCACGTCGTGCTGTAGCGTCGTTCATGTTGTGATCTCTGTCGCGAACACCTTCTTGCTCTTCGGTGCAGGAATCATCGCTGGCGTGATTGGTTCAGCCGGAGGTATCACGTCACTCATCTCTTATCCGGCGCTTCTCGCCATCGGTATTCCACCATTGCCGGCAAACGTTACGAACGCCGTGGCGTTGATGGGTTCGTTTCCCGGCTCGGGATTGGGTTCGCGTCCTGAGCTGAAAGGTCAAGGTCAGTGGCTTCGTCGCTGGGCACCGGTCGCGGTCGCGGGGGCTGTCGTGGGCGTGGTACTTCTGCTTTCGACACCAGATCGAATCTTCAACCGAATCGTGCCCTATCTTTTGGTTTCGGCCGCGCTCGTTTTGTTGGCGCAACCGAGAATCTCGCGTTGGCACGAGAGCCGACTCGCACGCGGGAATCGATATCTTCTTCCCGTCGGCCTCTTCGTCGTAGGTATCTACAGTGGCTACTTTGGCGCGGGCTCGGGCATCATGATCCTCGCTTTACTGCTCCTCACGGTGGATCGAGACTTCCCACGAGGGAACGCGCTGAAGAACATGATTCTTGGTGTGGCCGACGTCGTGACCGCCATTGCCTTCCTACTCTTCGGACCCGTCCACGTACAAGCGGCCCTGGCCGTCGGCGGGGGACTCTTCGTCGGCAGCTTTATGGGACCTTCGGTGGCGAGGCGAGTCTCGGGAAACGTGCTTCGTGTTCTCGCAGCCCTGTTGGGATTTGGACTTGCCGTCTGGCTTTGGGTGGCGCCAAATTAGCGAGCCATGTCAACTGAGATGGTCCGGGGGTTAGATTCCGAGTCCGCGGCGCGCTTCGCGGACGGCTACATTGCTCAAGTTCGGATGGCGCCGAAGGAATCGTTGGACCGCGAGCGCGTTGAAGCGAGAAATATCTCTCAGCGCCCAGCCGATCGCTTTGGCGATGAAGAACTCCGTGTTGGCACTGTGCGCTTCACAGATGCTCCCCATTCGGCAAACTCGGGACCTGGTGGCGTGCGGCACTAGCCCACCGGCCACGAGTTCTGAGCCGAACTATCTCCTACGCGCCGACGAACGTTGGCGTTTCAGTTGACGCTTCGTCGGGGTGTGCCGTTGCAACAAGTTTCTGCTGCGCGGGTCTTACCTCCCCTCCACGTCCAGTACCGGAGCTTGTCCCCGCCAGGCCTTGTCGGGCCAGGTTGATCGCCGCGTTGGCATCGCGGCCGAGCGTGAGACCACAGGTCCCACAGTGATACACCCGATCGTCAAGGGACAGTGTGGCTTTCACTGTCCCGCAGTGACTGCAGGTCTTGGAAGAGGGGTAGAACCGATCGACACGCACGAGGGCAGAGCCGTACCACTTCGTCTTGTACTCGAGTTGGCGCGCGAACTCACCCCAGGCGGCGTCAGAGACGTGCTTGGCGAGGGAGTGGTTCTTCACCATGCCCGCGATGTTCAGGTCCTCTACCACGATGACGTCGTAGTTCTTGGCGAGCGTGGTCGTGGTCTCGTGGATGAGATTCTTGCGAGCGTTTCGCACGTCGCGGTGGATCTTCTGGACCCGGCAATTGGACTTCTTCCACCGCTTCGATGGTGCTACTCCTGGCTTGGGTCCCTGGCGCCGCGAGGCGATGCGCTGAGCGTGGGCCAGTCTCTTCTCGGCGGTCACGAAGTGACGGGGGTTGGCCACTTCGAGCACCTGTTCCCCTTCAGGAGAAGCACCGGTGTAGAGGGTCACGACGCCGACGTCGATGCCGATGACCCTCTCGGGGGTCCGGGTGACTGGAACCTGGCGGGCGACCTCGACGGTGAATGACACCCGCCACTTGCCCGAGTGCTCGGACACGGTGGCGGCCACGATCTTGCCGGTACCGCGATCGAGGTGACGGTAGAGCTTGCGGGTGGACTCGTAGGTTTTGATCTCGCCAATGCGGGCAACGCGCAGGTGGTGCGAGTCGGACAGTCGGTCCCATGAACCGCACCGATCCACTTTGCCCCTTGTGCTTGAAGTTGGGGAACTTCGCGCGGCCTTTTCGAAAGTTGGTAAAGGCCTTCGACAGGCGCTGGGCCGCGTCGTTGTAGGTGCTCGAACCGTTTTCGCTCCACCACGGGGCCAGTTCGTCGCGGTGCTCTGCCCACAGATACAGCAGGCCGAAGTGCGAGGTGCTGACCCAGTCGTCTTTGGCGACTTCGATGCCGGACTCCTTCTTCGCACGGTTCTCGTCCCAGTTGTCCTTCACCAGACCGAGCAGCGCGTTGTACGCGAACCGTGATCCACCGACGTGGCTACGCAGCATCGAGATCTGTTCGGGGGTGGGATCCAAGTCGTAGACGTAGGCCTGGGTGAGCGTGGTGAGAACACACGAAGTTTGCTTGGCCACGTGATCAGTCTCGGCACCAGGTGTGACATTCACCGAACGCCATCAGGTCCCGAGTTTGCCGAAGGTCAGATGCTCAATACGAAATCGATGTCGGTGTCCTTCTTCCATGCGCGCTGATGTTGAATCGCGGCGCGGATGAGCCACATGTTTTTGACGAGGACCAGCTGAGCACGAACTCGGTCGCGTCGTAGCGCCAACACAATGGGCTCACGGCGGTCGTGCCAGGACCATCGACCGTGTCCCACCAAGGCTTCGTAGTGACGAGGTCCTCGACGTACTCGGCGAGGAAGTATTTGTCCGTTACGTCGACGTACCTCTCGATGAGGGCGTAGGCCTCGTAGTGGTACTCACGTTCTTCTTTGGCCATCAAGGCGACGCACGCGTCACCGAGTTCGTCGCTGGAGGGCGTGTCGAGACCTTGGCACTGATCGCGTAGGGCAAGGCGACGAGGAGTCGATCGAACGCCAAGAAAAGGTGCGATGAACTTCATGTACTTCGCCATCGCGAGTGCTTCGCCCAGGTCGCGGAGCAGCTCAAGAGCCAATGACTTCCCTTGCACGACCGTCGTGGGCCATGGGAGGGTCACGAGTCAATCGTACGGGTGGATAGTGACCCGCGGATGGTACGACGGGTCGTTGCCACGCACGGCAATCCTCGTTGTTCGCGGCCAAGATCGGTGATTGATGGACGCGAGGAGTCTGACCGTTTGGCGTTCCAGTGAGAAGGGTGAATTCCCTTAGAGTGAGGGCGAGAAGTTTTCGCCGTTGGGTGAAAATTGAGCGGTCCTAGTAGAAACGAAGTGTTATGCGTTACACCGACATGGACGTGGCCGAGAGCCCGCTAGATCTCATTGGCCACACGCCGATGGTCCGCCTGGGCGCTGTCGGTGGGGATCTCAAGTGCGACTTCATCGCGAAGTTGGAGACGACGAATCCGGGCGGTAGCTCCAAGGATCGGCCGGCACTGACCATGGTCCTGGCGGCCGAACAAGAAGGTCTCTTAGGACCTGGTTCGACGATCATCGAACCGACAAGTGGCAACACGGGCGTGGGACTCGCGATCGTCGCCGCGCACCGCGGCTATAAGTGCATCTTCGTGATGAGCGACAAGATGGCGCCCGAGAAGATTGACGTGCTTCGCGCCTACGGCGCCGAAGTGGTCGTCTGTCCGACCGCCGTCGCGCCCGAACACCCCGATTCGTACTACTCAACCGCTGAACGCTTGACGCGTGAGACGCCGAACGCCTTTCGACCCGACCAGTATTCGAATCCGAATAATCCCCGCGCCCACTACGAGGCGACCGGCCCGGAGATCTGGGAGCAGACGAAGGGTCACGTGACGCACTTCGTGGCGGGGGCCGGCACCGGGGGCACGATCAGTGGAGTTGGTAAGTACCTGAAGGAACAGAATCCCAACATCAAGGTGATCGCCGCCGATCCGCAAGGTTCAGTGTTCTCGGGGGGCTCGGGTCGTCCGTACCTCACCGAAGGCGTCGGCGAGGACTTCTGGCCAGAGAACTACGACCCCTCACTCGTGGACGAGGTCGTCGCCGTCAGTGACGCCGACGCGTTCGCCATGGCTCGAGAGGTCACGAGACGTGAGGGCATCTTGATCGGCGGTTCGGGCGGCACGGCCGTCGCGGCCGCGTTGCGCGTGGCTAGTGCCTTGCCCGAAGAGGCCGTCGTCGTCGTCTTGATACCCGACTCGGGACGAGGGTACCTCTCCAAGATCTTCAACGACACGTGGATGACCGACTTTGGCTTCTTGCGCCCCCGCGACGAGATGGACGCGGGCGACGTGTTGGCGGCCAAGATTTCGCGTCAACACAGCACCCTGGCCGACCTCGTTCTCGTCACTGAAGACGTCTTGGTCCGTGACGCCATTTCGTTGATGCGAGAGAAGGACGTCTCGCAGCTCCTCGTGACCACGACGGCGGAGCTGCCCTTGGCGGCGAAGGAGGTATCTGGGTCGCTCAGTGAATTAGGTCTCTTGGAGGCGACGACGCGTGACGCGTCGGTGTTGGATCTTCGCGTGAAGGAAGTCGTGGACCAATCGATGCCGATGGTGGGTGTTGGCATGACGGTCACCGAACTCACGAAACACCTCAGTACGACGGCGGGTGTCCTCGTACTCGACGGAGGGCATCCCGTCGGCGTACTGACCCGCAGCGACTTGTTGGGATTCTTAGAGCAGAGGAGTGAGGCGTGAGCGGATTCAATACACGGGCCATACACGTCGGCTCCGAACCCGACGCCGTCACCGGTGCCGTCAATCCGGCGGTCTTCTTCACCTCCACCTACGCTCAGGACGGTGTCGGCGCACCTCGCTTTTCCGACTACTCGAGGGTCAATAATCCAACGAGAGCCGCACTCGAGTCGTGCCTGGCCGACTTGGAAGGGGCTCGTCACGGCGTGGCCTTCGCTTCGGGTCTCGCGGGCGAAGACGCATTGCTACGAACACTGTCGCCGGGCGACCACGTCATCTTGGGTAACGACGCCTACGGCGGCACCTATCGACTCCTCACGCGAATCTTCGGCGACTGGGGTGTGAGGATCTCGACCGTGGACCTCAGTGACGCCGACGCCGTCGCGTCAGCTTTCGCAGAAACGACGAGGATGCTCTGGGTCGAGACACCGAGCAATCCGCTCTTGAACGTCGTCGACATCGCGGCCCTGAGCAGCGCCTCCCGCGAACACGGCGCACTCTTAGTCGTTGACAACACCTTCGCGACGCCCTATCTGCAACGCCCTCTCACGCTGGGCGCCGACGTCGTCGTGCACTCCACGACCAAGTACGTCGGCGGTCACTCGGACGTCATCGGTGGTTTCGTGGCGACAAACAACGACGAGCTCGCGGTCCGTCTGAGGTTCCATCAGTACGCGATTGGCGCCGTACCCGGGCCAATGGACTGCTACTTGTTGCTGCGGGGGCTCAAGACGCTCGGTGTTCGCATGGATCGCCACTGTTCAAACGCGCGCGCCGTGGCGGCCTTCTTGTCAACGCATGACGCGGTCGACAAGGTCTACTATCCCGGTCTGGTCGAGCACCCGGGACACGACGTCGCCGTCAAGCAGATGAGTGACTTTGGTGGCATGGTGAGTTTCACGCTCAAAAGTGGCGTCGACGTGGCGAGAAAAGTCTGTGAGTCGACGTCGATCTTCATCCTCGCCGAGTCCTTGGGTGGGGTGGAGAGTTTGATCGAGCTGCCTTCGGAGATGACGCACGTGTCGACGGCCGGTTCGATGCTTGAACCGCCCGCCAATCTCGTGCGACTGAGCGTGGGCATCGAAGACGTCGACGATCTCGTGGCCGACCTCGCGCAGGCGCTCGCTCTCTAACGGTCGCCTTGCCTTCAGATGCTTTGGGGGCTAATCCAGGACATCGAGCGAAGTGAGACGGTTTCGATAGCGACGCTTCGGACGTTAACCTACTGTCGGCTCTAACTTCGAAGGACGTCGTGTCAAAACTAGTAGCACACGCGGTGACGATCTCGCTAGACGGCTACATGGCGGGACCCTACCAGGATGAGAGCAATCCTCTGGGTGTCGGTGGCACTCAACTCCACGAATGGATCTTCGCCACGAAGTCTGGTCGCGAGATGATCGGGGAGTCGGGCGGCAGCGTGGGCGTCGACAACGATGTCGTCAAGCGCGGCTTCGAGGGCGTCGGTGCGACGATCATGGGACGCAACATGTTCGGTCCGGTTCGAGGACCGTGGAACGACAGCGGATGGTCGGGTTGGTGGGGCGAGCGCCCTCCCTTTCACCACCCAGTCTTCATCCTGACGCACTTCGAACGTCCGGCGCTGACTCTCGACGACACCACCTTCTACTTCGTCACCGAGGGAATCGACGAGGCCTTGGCCCGGGCCCGCGTGGCGGCAGGAGATGACATCATCCGCCTCGGTGGTGGCGTTGAGACCATCCGAGAGTTCCTTCACACCAGTCAGCTGGACAGACTCCACGTGGCCGTCGTGCCCGTCAGACTTGAGGCGGGCGAGCGACTCTTCGAGACGGTAGGCGAGTGGCCCAGCGGTTACGAGTGTTCCTCGGTCACCGGGGGAGAAGGCGCCACGCACTACGAGTTGGTCCGCAACTAAATTAATGGCATCATCCGACTCCAGCGCCTCGATGTCCCGTTGGCTCTCTGCGACGTAGCCTCGGGTTGTGCCTTCTAACGCGAACGTCTTTCGAGCAGGTGCGGCAAACGTGTCCGACCTCGCGGCCCTCCGTTTTCAATGGCGCAGCGATGACTTGGGTGAGAAGGGGCTCAGCCGAGAAGGCTTCGAGGTGAAGTTCTTCGAGTGGTACGAGAAACATCGTGAGTCGCACCGCGCGTACGTCGCCACGATCGACGGAAAGTCAGTCGGCTGTGCGTGGCTCTTCGTCATCGAGCGTGTTCCCGGACCCGCGAAGTTCGTTCGTCGCGCGGGTATCGTGCAAAGTGTGTACGTCCAACCCGTGCACCGTAACGGTGGTGTCGGATCCAAACTCGTCGAGTCGCTCATCAGCGACGCGCGAACGATGGAGTTGGACTACTTGACGACGCACCCCACACCGGCATCATTCCCCTTCTATCAACGATTGGGTTTTGACGCTGCCGACCGAGCTCTCGAACTTCGTTTCACGACGCCCTGAGCGAGAAGACCCTCAACGAATTGGTCGTGCTACAGAGTTAGAGACTCTTGTCCTCGATCTCCCACGCATGATCGACCACGTGCCAGGCGCAACGTCGGATCGCGTAGGCGACCGGCCACTTCGCGTTTTGGGTGCCTGCTCGTAGCGTTGTTACCACGACGTCTCGCTGTTCGTCCCAGGGTGTGCGCGGCGCGACACGAAAACCAACCCTCGAGGAGTACGCGCGCTCCGCTTCACGAACGTGATCGACGATGCCGTCGCGGTCTCGTCCTCCACCTCGAGGTCCCTTTTGCAGTGCGGCGGCCGCGTTCTCGACCACGGTGTCGAAGTAGTTCCAGCAGTCTTGGAGCACGGCCAGTTGGTGATCCAATTCAGGGGGCGTGAGTTCCTTTTCGTCCCACGGACCGTGCGCGTCGGGCGCGCCAAAGTCCGTCGTGCCGTTACCCTTGGCGATTCCGACGACCTCGAAGGACCCGGGTCGAAACGTCGCGGTAACGATCTTGGCGTAGCGGTCGCGGTACTCGTCGAGAGCTTCGATCGCCAGGTCGGGCGTTTTGGCTCGTCGACACCAACCGGGCCAGTCCAGAGAGATGGCGAAGACAGTGTCCTTGCCTTCCTCTAAGTAGACGCGCGACCTCGCCACGGAACACTCCTTTTACAGAACTTACCTCTTGGCCTACGCTCGATTCGGCTCTCTCGTGCGCCCGGCGGCTCACGATGATCGAGGGTGACGTGTCGACGGTGGAGATACGGGGTCAAAGACTTTTGGCTAATTGCGTGGCGTTCGTGAGTGTCCGCTGTCCGACGCGGAGGTAGGTCGGACGACTTTCGACTCCGAGCGACACCATGAAGACGCCGAACAACACCGCCCAGCCGATCGTTCGTTGCAGCGTTGCGCTATCGACGAAACGGTACGCACCGAAGAAATCGTCGAGCGCACGAAACGGTAGCGACATCATGCCTCCCGCGAGATCGGTCGCGGGATCGCCGGCGCACAGGTCGCCAAAGTCGATGACGCCGACGAGTTCGCCGTTGCGATAGAGGGTGTTGGCGGGATGAAAGTCACCGTGCAACCAACGCGGCGTTGACGACCACGCCGCCGCCGCGACGCAGTCCTCCCACAGTTCGAGCAGTGACTCGGCGCCGTCAACGATACCTTGAACTCGCGTGAGACGTACTTTGAAAGTGTCCGATCGCGCGCTGAGTGCGACACCGCGGAAGGGATTAGACGGCGCGTCCGAGGGTGTCTCGACGTGAATTTCACCGAGGAACGTCGCCAGCCCTCGCGCGGAGGAACCGTTCGTGTCGAGGTCGATCTCGTCGCCCGAGACACCGTGGATCCACGACGTGATCGACCACGGCCAGGGATAGCCGTCACCGGGAGCCCCCGTTAACAGGGGCAGCGGGGTACGCAGCGATACGTGTCGAGCAATGACGGGCAGCCAGCACAGTTCATTCTTGGTCAACGCGACCGCGGCCTTACGTCNNGCGAGTTCGTCGCCTAGGTGTACTCAGCGAGTTGTCGAAACCCTCGGCGACGAGGAAACACTCGAGTTCGCCAAACTTTGGAAACTGTGCGCGAATGAGAGCGCCGACAAGCGACGCGTCGATGTTCACCTCCTCCGAGGGCCAGCTCATGACTTGAGACTACCGAGGGCTCGACACGCCGAGATTCGACTTACTGGGTGACGAGCGTGTCAGAGAGGTCA
The DNA here is from genome assembly GCA_003141815.1 of Acidimicrobiaceae bacterium. Classification (GTDB taxonomy): domain Bacteria; phylum Actinomycetota; class Acidimicrobiia; order Acidimicrobiales; family RAAP-2; genus RAAP-2. The sequence continues at coordinate 18,887 of PLNQ01000044.1, forward strand.
TTGACCGGGGCAAGGTTGCCAGCGAGTTCGACGATGAAATGACGGCGAACGGCCAGACCAAGGGCGCGTAGTACGACACCTTGGTTTGCGCACCGTCGGCCTGGCGAAACCCGTCGGCAAACCCATCGAATTCAGTTCGCTCTCTGACTGCAATCGCGAAGAGAAGAATGTCTTAAACCTATTGACCATCGAAGCCCCGTGCGTAGTCTCAGCCTTGAGAAAGATTGATTTTTCAATCACCAAGCTGGGGGTTGCGCGATGCCAGAGAACCGCGCCGTTACGTACGTTGGACCGGGGCAAGTCGAAGTCCGGTCCATTGACTATCCGAAGTTGGAGTTGGCGAATGGCCCAGGCGTCAATCCAGCGAACGTGGGGAGAAAGTGTCCTCACGGCGTGATCGTGAAGGTGATCGCCACCAACATCTGTGGTAGCGATCAGCACATGGTGAGGGGCCGGACCACGGCACCCGTTGGTTTGGTTCTCGGTCACGAAATTACGGGCGAGGTGGTTGAGGCCGGACCGGGCGTTGAGTTCATCAAGGTTGGTGACTTCGTCTCCACTCCGTTCAATATCGCGTGTGGACGCTGTCGCATGTGTAAGGAAGGCAAGACCGGCATCTGTCTCAACGTGAACCCGGATCGTCCAGGATCGGCGTATGGGTACGTCGACATGGGCGGCTGGGTCGGAGGCCAAGCGCAGTACGAGATGGTGCCCTACGCGGACTTCAACCTCTTGAAGTTCCCCGACAAGGACCAGGCGATGGAGAAAATCCTCGACCTGACGATGCTGTCGGACATCTTCCCGACTGGTTATCACGGTGCCTATACAGCAGGGGTCACCGTAGGGTCGACGGTCTACGTTGCGGGAGCGGGACCCGTCGGACTCGCCGCGGCCTACGCCTCGCTACTCATGGGTGCGGCCGTCGTCGTCGTGGACGACATGAACACGCAACGGCTTAACCAGGCGCGGAGCTTTGGCTGCGAGACGGTTGACCTGCGGTCCGACGCGTCGCTCGTCGACATGGTGGACGAGATCCTCGGTGTCCCGGAGGTTGACTCGGCCATTGACTGCGTTGGTTTCGAAGCGCACGGTCACGGTGCTAACGCGGCAGGCGAGCCGGCCGTCGTGCTGAACGACATCATGACGGTCGCGGCGGCCGGTGCCAGTCTAGGAATCCCTGGACTGTACGTCACGGGTGACCCGGGGGCCATTGACGAGGAAGCCAAGGTCGGTTCGCTTCGAGTTCGACTCGGTCTGGGTTGGGCCAAGTCCCATTCGTTCGTGACCGGACAGTGCCCCGTGATGAAGTACAACCACGGTCTGATGATGGCGATCCTTAACGACCGCGCCCACATCGCCAAGGCGGTCAACGCGACGGTCATCCCCCTCGAGAAGGCGGGCGACGGTTACCGAGATTTCGACCAGGGCGTTGCCCAGAAATTCGTCCTCGACGCACACCACCTGCTCGGTACGTGAGGCAGACTCGCACGGTCACTTGCTGAGACGTTGACCGCATACAGGTTTCGACACCCTCTAGGATGACGAAATCCGGCGAGGCGTTCACTGTGGAGCGTTCGCTTGGACGGGGCCCTCGGCGCGTAATTGAGAAGCGACCGACGTCGCGTCCGACGGATGACGAGCTCGATGCCGTCGGGAACGACATTCGTCGTTTCGAACTGAGTCCTTCACCATCAGTGTTCGAGGAGTTCGATCTTCATGGCTTCCAAGAACGTCTCCATCATCGCGTTGTCGAGCGCGTCATCGATCGAACCGAACCAAGCGTCGCCGCCACGGCGTTTTGCCCAATAAGAACTGAACGTATGCGCCTCTTCGTGAGCGGACAGGGCCCCGGTCCCGGCACCTTGGGATAGTCTCGCAAGAGAGGCGTCATCCAGCGGGTTCTCTCGGAATCACCTCACATTGGAAAGTTCAGATGCCAAAAGACATTGACGAGTCGAACGACGAAGTCCAGATCAAAGAGCCGAGGCCATCAGCGGGTGGTCTTCCGGCGATTGGACACGCAATGCAGTACATCATCGGCGAGCCGGGTGTCGTCAGAGGATCGCGTTCACTGCTCAAGATGAACCAGGAAAAGGGATTCGATTGTCCCAGTTGCGCGTGGCCCGATCCGGCCCCGGGCCAGAGGAGCTTCGCCGAGTTCTGCGAGAACGGCGCCAAGGCCGTCGCGTGGGAGACGACCAAAGGCCGCGTCGGGCGTGGGTTCTTCGCCGCTCACTCCGTGGCTGAGCTCCGTGAGCAGGACCACCACTCCCTTGAGGAACACGGACGACTGACTGAACCGATGTACCTCGCCCCGGGCGCCACGCATTACGCGCCGATCTCGTGGGATGACGCGATGCACTTGGTCGCGGATCGTCTCAAGTCGATGGTCAACCCGAACCGCGCCGCTTTCTACACCAGCGGACGCGCCAGCAACGAAGCGGCGTTCGTCTACCAACTCTTGGCCCGACGACTGGGTACGAACAACTTGCCGGACTGCTCGAACATGTGCCACGAATCGAGCGGTGCCGCGTTGAACGAGACGATCGGTGTTGGCAAAGGAACCGTCAGTCTCGACGACATCACCGATCACGCCGAGTTGATCGTGATCGTCGGCCAGAATCCCGGTACGAACCATCCTCGGATGCTCTCCGCCCTCGAGAAGGCGAAGGTCCGCGGCGCGCGCATCGTCACGGCCAACCCTCTGCCCGAGGCTGGCCTCGTTCGCTTCAAGAATCCCCAGAGCGTTCGTGGACTGGTGCGCGGCGGTACGAAGTTGACCGACCGGTACTTGGCGGTGCGCGTCAACGGCGACCTGGCAATGTTCGCTGGCGTGAGCAAGGCTCTGCTCGAGCGTGAGGACGTCGCGCCCAACACGATCTTCGATCACTCGTTCATCGAGACCTACTGTGACGGATTCGATGAAGTGTGCCGGGCGTGGCGCGACCTGGACTGGTCGGTGATCGAGACCCAGAGTGGGCTGACGCGCGAAGAGATTGAGGACTTCGCGTCGGACGTCGTGGCAGCGAAGAGCGTGGTCGTCACCTGGGCCATGGGGCTGACGCAACACCGTAACGCCGTGGCCACCATCCGTGAGATCGTGAACTTTCTCCTCCTACGCGGCAACATTGGCAGGTCCGGGGCGGGACCGTCGCCGATTCGCGGGCACAGCAACGTCCAGGGCGACCGCACTATGGGCATCTGGGAACAGATGCCCGACGCGTTCATCGACAAGCTTCGTGACGAGTTCGGTTTCGATCCGCCTCGAGCGCACGGATTGGACACCGTCGCCACGATTCGCGCCATGCGTGACGGTCAGATCGACGTCTTCTTTGCGTTGGGCGGTAACTTCGTCGCCGCCACGCCGGACACGTCCCTTAGTGAGGCGGCGATGAAGAACTGTGCGCTGACCGTCCACGTCGCTACGAAATTGAATCGATCGCACCTGTGCCACGGCAGCGAAGCACTTCTGTTGCCGTGTCTGAGCCGCAGCGAACGCGACGATCAGGCCGGAGGCGAACAGTTCGTGACCGTGGAGGACTCTATGAGCATGGTCCACGAGAGTCGGGGGAGCCTCGACCCGGGGTCGCCGCACTTGCGCAGTGAAGTGGCCATCGTGACTGGATTGGGGCGTGCGTTGTTCGGCGAAGACATCGGCTGGGGCGCCATGGGTAGCGATTACGGGCTGATTCGTCAACATATTTCGCGCGTCGTCGACGGCTTCGAGGAGTACGAAGAGCGCATAAAGACGCCGGGTGGCTTCATGTTGCCGCGCGGCCCGCACGACTCACGGACGTTCGACACCGCGACGGGGAAGGCGCGATTCACGGTGAATCGACCCGACGCGGTAGAGGTCCCCGACGGACACCTCGTGCTCCAGACGGTGCGCTCGCACGATCAATTCAACACGACGGTGTACGGCTACGACGATCGACACCGCGGCGTCAAGGGGAGTCGCAAGGTCGTCTTCGTGAACGCCGAGGACTTAGCGGAGCGAGGGCTGAAGGACGGTGACATGGTCGACCTCGTCAGCGTCTGGTCCGACGGAGAGCGACAGGCGAAGGGGTATCGCGCGGTGGCGTACGCGACACCGAAAGGCTGTGCGGCGGCTTACTTCCCCGAGGCCAACGTGCTGGTGCCGCTGGATTCGACGGCCGTGACCAGCAACACACCGACGTCGAAGTCGATCATCATTCGAATCGAACCAGCCGTTTAATGCGAACGAGAGTACAGCGTCGTTGAGCCGCGCGTTTCGTCTCCAATAATGAGTTTGAGCGCGTCGTTCGGCTAACTGGCGACGTCGTCGTCCTCTCGGACGCGATCTACTCCGGCGTACACGACCATTGAAGGGTCGCGTAAGAAGCCAACGAGGGTGATGTTCGACTCTTCGGCCAGGTCGACGGCCAGTGACGAGGGCGCCGACACCGCGCACAGCATCGGGATGCCCGCCATCACGGCCTTTTGAACCAACTCGAAGGACGCCCGACCCGAAACCAGCAAGATCGTGCCACGCAGTGGCAATCGTCCTTCACGAAGAGCCCAACCCACGACCTTGTCCACTGCGTTATGGCGCCCGACGTCCTCGCGCAGTACCAATAGCTCGCCCGTTTCGCCGTCGAAGAGCGCCGCCGCGTGCAGCCCGCCCGTCTTCTCGAAGACTTCCTGGGCTTCGCGCAATCGCGCGGGCAACGACGTCAAGAACGTCGTGGTGACGCGTAATTCGTCGCCACGGACCTCGAAGGCTGAGCGCGTTCGAACGGCGTCGATGGAGGCCTTCCCGCAGAGTCCGCACGAACTGGTCGTGAAGAACGTCCGCGCCACACTCTCATCGGGCGGTGCCACGCCGTCCGCCAACGCGAGGTCGAGAACGTTGAAGCTGTTGACCCCGTTTTCGTCTTTGCCCGCGCAGTAGCGCATCGTCACAAGTTCCTCCGTACGGGTGATGACGCCCTCGCTCACGAGGAAACCCGCTGCCAAGTCGAAGTCGGCTCCCGGCGTTCTCATGGTGACTGCCAATGACTTGCCACCTACGCGCAGTTCAAGTGGTTCCTCACCAGCGAGACTGTCGCGCAGAATCTGAGGTACCTCTCCGACGGTCATGCGCACGACGGTGCGCTCCGGGGTTATGCGACTCACTTCGACCCATTTCTACTCACCGGCGCCCGCTCGCGAACTTTCGAGGCTTGCGGCCGTCTAACTCTCCGCTGAGCCTAACGAGCGATGACGACGAGGCGTCGGGTGACCACGTCACGGTCGAGGCGCACCGCACTTCTGTGGACCGATTACTGCACGGCGAATTTTCTCTGTGTCGGTAGGATTGTCTCCATGGTGACGTCGGCGACTGAATGGCTCGCTTCCTATGCCGCGGAACTGGGAATTGACGCCCCGAGTGAAGCCGAGTGCGTCGACATTCTTGCGTTAGCGGGAACGGCCGCGCACGCCTCGGAACGAACGGCGGCGCCGGTGGCGTGCTGGCTCGCGGCCAAGGCGGGGCTCGGGGCAACCGAGGCTCGTGAACTGGCGGCGCGTATGGAACTTCGTGAATCTTTCGGCGACCCCGACGAGGAGTAATCAGTTGTCAGGATTCGCCACTTTCGATACCTACGTCGCAAGCCCTAAGCGGTGAAGATCCGCCGGACTGTCGACGTCGGAGAACTGTTCTTCGGTCGCGACGTCCTGCCACGCTGATTCGTCAATGAGCGCCACGTTGGGTTGCGTCGTGAGATGTTGCAGCGATCGAACGCCCTGACTCACCAGCTGGCTCGCCTCATCGAGATCTTCGCGTCCCCACTTGGCGCACAAGGCCTGGGCACGACCGCGAACCACCGGCACGACAGATCCCGGAGACTCGTAGTCAACGAGAAAACGAAGTAGACGCTCCGAGAGAAACGGCAGGTCGCACGCGATTACCAGAGCGCTCCCGGTGTGTCCGCGCTCACGAAGCGCGCGACAACCTTCGGCGATCGCGACGAGTGGCCCTTCTCCCATGGGCTGCTCTCTCGTTGTTGGAAGCCCCGAGACACCCGTTCCAACTTCAATCGCGGTCTCGACGACGAGTTGGATCAACGAGGCAGTTCGAACGGCAAGTGTTGATCCGTCGACGATGAGTTGTGACTTATCTTGACCCATGCGTCGACTCGCCCCTCCGGTGAGCAAGATCGCCGCCACGAAAGGAGAAGGCCCGGACACGGGTCCATCGTACAAAGGGGGACTAAATGGAGTTGCGCGTCACGACGTCCCTACGCGCTCAGCGATACCGAGCGTCGAAGGTCATTACGCCTGAGGTTGGAGGCTATAGCCCACGCCCGGGGTGGTTTGGATGAGCGTGCCGGATTCGTCGTTGAGCTTTTGACGCAGTCGGTGCACGTACGCGTGCACGTACGCGGCCTCGTCGCCGTAACCGGTACCCCACACGGCGTGAAGAATCATCTGGTGCGTACACGTCCGTCCGGCGTAGCGAGCAAGGTAGGCGAGCACGCTGAACTCCTTGGACGTGAGATTGACCTTCGCGCCCTTCAATCGAACCTCGTGATGCACCAAGTCGAGTTCGAGGGTGCCGAGCGACAACTCCGGTGACGTCTGCTCATCAGGCTCAGTGGGACGATTGCGAAGTACCGCTCTGATACGAGCCTCCAGTTCGCCCATGCTGAAGGGTTTGGTGACGTAGTCGTCGGCGCCGCCGTTCAGGGAGTCGATCTTTCGATCCTCCGCGCCGGTTGCGGAGAGCACGATGATCGGCACCTCGCTCCACTGACGGATTCGCTGGCAGACCACGAGACCGTCCAGATCGGGTAGTCCCATGTCCAACACGACCACGTCGGGCGACTTCAACGCAGTCTGAGAGATACCGCGCTCGCCGGTGTCGGCGGTGATGACCTCGTGGCCGCCGGCCTTCAGACCCAAACGAAGGGCTCGGAGCAACGACGGGTCGTCGTCAATGACGAGAACGGTGGCCACGGTCGCTACGGGCTCGCGTCAACGTGACGAGGTAGTGAGATCACGAATCGGGCACCGCCGTCGGGGACCTCCTCGTACCAGACGTGCTCGCCGTGCGCTTCAACGAAGGTCTTGACGATGGTCAGTCCGAGGCCGGCTCTTCCGGCGGTGCTCAGCTGGGTGAAGCGGTCGAATATCGTCTCGCGATCGCCCTCGGGTACACCGGGCCCCTGGTCGGCCACCGAGAGGACGACTTGACGTCCCCGCACTTCGCTCATCACGGTGATCACACTATGGGGCGGCGCGTGTCGAACGGCGTTGTCGAGGAGGTTCGCGAGGGCCTGTCCCATGAGGACGTGGTCGACGTCGACGTCAGGGAGGGAGTCGGGGACGATCACCTCGAGCCGTTGGTCGTTAAGCGACACCCCCATGGCACTGAGGGCGTCCTTCACGATCTCTGCGACGGACGTCGTCAGCCGGTGCAACGTGAGGACCCCGGCCTCGATGCGCGTCATGTCGAGCAGATTCGTGACGAGACGAGTGAGACGATCGGCTTCGATCTCGATGAGTCGGTGCAGCTCCTTGGTGTCCTCCGCCGAGAGTTGTTCGGCGCCACGCGAGAGCGTCGACGACGCCACTTTGATGGTGGCCAAAGGTGTACGCAGGTCGTGCGAGACGGCGCCCAGGAGACCGCGACGGAATCGATCGGACTCCTCGAGGAGTTTGGAGCGAAGGGCCTGTTCTCGCAGCTGCGCCCTCTCTAAGGCGAGCGCCGCGTCGTTGGCGAAGGTGTTGAGGACTGCCCGATCGGTCTCCTCGATCGGAACGCCGCGCATGGCGAGCATGCCCACCGCTCGTCCGGACGAAGACAGCGCGACGGTGCGTAGCTCGACGCTCGATCCCGGTGTCGTGCCGACGCGTATTGGAAGTCCCGAGTGGGGGTCGAGTTGGCGAAGTTCCTCGCTGCGCAACGGTTCGCCTGCGCTGGCGACGACGACGAGACGCCCCTCTTCGAGTTCGAGCAGCGACACGCCCGGTACGTTGAACACCTTCTGAGCGGTCGAGACGATAGTCCTCAAGAGCGCCTCCACGGGCTGGTCGCCGACCAGAAGTTCGGAGACTTCGGAGACGCGACGCATCACTTCGCGACCCCGAATGGTCTCGGTGCGTGCCGTATCGAGCGAACCGACGATCCGCGACACCAACAGCATGACGACGACGTAGACGACGAGGGCCGTCCAGTTCTGCGTCGTGCCGACGCTCAGCGTCTTGTACGGCGGTACGAACGCCCAGTCGTAGACCAAGAAACCGGCGACGACGCTCGCCGCGCCCGCGGTGAAGCCACCGACCACCGCGCCCACCACGACGGAAACGACGAGGACGAGGGCGGCGGTCGAAACGCTGACGTCTGAACGAAAGGGGAGGAGGGCTGCGCCGAATGCTACGGCTGACGCCACACCGACGCAAGAACCCAGAAGACGCCTCTGCACCTACTCAGTATCGTCCGAAACCTTTACGGGTCAAGCGGTACGGAGGAATGAAGAAAAAATGAAGAGCTTGTCCGAGTTATTAAGAGGCACTTAAGAGCCGGGTGAGAAGACTGGACTCATGGCAGATTTCTACTCACTATTAGGCATCCTGGGGTTTACCGCGGCGATGTTGGGTCTCATCTGGGCACTGGACCGCGTATGACGCTCGCCCAAATCCTCCTACTGGTCATCTCCGTGGTGATGTTCTTCTACCTCGGTTACGCCATGTTCAAGCCTGAGAAGTTCTAAATGGGCTTCTTCCTCACACTCCTCACGCTCGTCGTGCTCTTGGGCGTTACCTGGCGGTACCTGGGCTCGTACATGGAGGCCGTCTTCAACGGTCGCGTGCACTTCCTAGGCTTCATCGAGAAGCCGGTCTACAAACTCCTTGGGACCTCGCCGTCGCAGGAACAGACCTGGAAGCGCTACGCCAGCGCCCTGGTCATCTTCTCGGCCGTCTCGATCGCCTTCACGTACGTGATCCTGCGCATCCAGGGTTCACTGCCCCTCAATCCCCAGCACCTGCCGTCGGTCGGTTCGGCGCTCAGCTTCAACACCGCGGCGTCGTTCCCCACGAACACCAACTGGCAGAACTACGGCGGTGAGACGACGATGTCGTACTTCTCGCAGATCGGCGCCCTCAGCGTCCAGCAGTTCGTGTCACCCGCGGTAGGTATTGCCGTCGCGATCGCGATGGTTCGAGGTTTCTCGCGTCGCAAGTCGGCGACCATCGGGAACTTCTGGGTCGACATCACTCGATGCATGTTTTACATTCTCTTGCCCGTCGCCTTTGCCTTCGGCATCATCTTCGTGGCGCAAGGCGCGGTCGAGACGTTGGCCGGCACTGCGTCGTTCCACGACGTCTTGAACGGTGTCACCCAGACCATCGCCCGCGGCCCCATTGGCTTCATGGAGGCCATCAAGCAGCTCGGCACCAACGNNTCGCAGGAGGCGATCAAGGAGCTCGGCACCAACGGCGGCGGGTTCTTCAACGTCGATCTGGCCCACCCCTTGGAGAACCCAACAGGGTTGACCAACCTGCTCTACATCTGGCTCACCCTGTCCATCCCGTTCGCCCTCACCTACACCTTCGGCAAGATGGTCGGCAGCATCCGTCACGGGAGGGCCCTGCTGGCCGCCATGATGATCCTCTTCGGCGTGTGGGTGGGCTTCACCTCGTACGGAGAGCACCAGAACAACCCCGTAGTCGCAGCCGCGGGTATCCACTCAACGGTGGGCAACACCGAAGGCAAGGAAGTCCGCTTCGGCGACACCTCGTCCGCCCTCTTGGGTGTCGCCTCGACGAGTACCTCGACGGGCTCGGCCAATGGCTCGTACGACTCGTACACGCCGATCGGCGGCCTCGGACTACTGACCGGCATGATGTTGGGCGAGGTCACGCCAGGCGGCACCGGCAGTGGCCTCTACACCATGTTGCTCTACGCCATCATCGCGGTCTTCATCGGTGGCCTCATGATCGGTCGAACACCCGAGTACCTCGGAAAGAAGATCCAAGCGAGAGAGGTCAAACTCGCGGGACTTGGTGCGCTCGTCATGCCAATGGTGGTCCTCATTATCACGGCCGTCGCGGTCTCGCTCGCGGTCGGCCGAGCGGGTCCGCTCAACGCCGGTCCTCACGGATTCACCGAGATCCTCTACGCGATCACGTCGCAGGGTAACAACAACGGATCGGCTTTCGGCGGCCTCACGGGCAACACCCCCTTCTACAACGTGGTCGGCGGCATCGCCATGCTGCTCGGACGATTCGCCATCATCATCCCGGCGCTGGCCCTCGGTGGAGCACTCGCCGAGAAGGACGTCGTGCCTGAATCCCTTGGAACGTTCCGAACCGACAACCCGATGTTCGTGGGCCTCACCATTGGTGTGATCTTGATCATCGGTGGCCTCACGTTCTTCCCCGCACTATCTCTCGGCCCCATCGTCGAGCAACTAAGCCACACGAGGTTCTTCTAATGACTACCGTCCTCAATCAGCCAACAACCGAACCGGGCGCTCACGGCGTAGCGCAGTCGCGAGGTCTCTTCGACCGTGCAATCCTGCGTCAGGCGCTGAAAGACTCAATCCTGAAATTGGATCCACGCGTCCAAGTGAAGAACCCCGTGATGTTCGTCGTACTCGTTGGAACGATCATCAGCTTCGTCGAGGCAATCTCGCACCCGAGCACCTTCACCTGGTCGATCACCGTGTGGCTCTTGCTCACGGTTATATTCGCCAACTTCGCTGAAGCCATGGCCGAGGGCCGCGGCAAGGCGCAAGCGGACACGCTGAGAAAGATGCGTTCCGAGACCGAGGCCCGTCGACTTCGCGCGGACGGAACCGAGGAGTTGGTTCCCGCCGCCGAGCTCTCCAAGGGCGATCTGGTGGTCTGCGAAGCAGGCGACGCTATCCCCTCTGATGGTGAGATCATCGAAGGCATCGCGTCGGTTGACGAGTCGGCCATCACCGGTGAGTCAGCGCCGGTCATACGCGAGTCCGGTGGTGACCGTTCGGCCGTGACAGGCGGAACCAAGGTGCTCTCGGACCGCATCGTCGTTCGCATCACCGCCGAGCGTGGTCACACCTTCATCGACCGCATGATCACGTTGGTGGAAGGCGCCAACCGTCAAAAGACGCCGAACGAAATTGCCCTCACCATTCTCCTTTCGGTACTGACCATCGTCTTCATTCCCGTCGTCGTCACCCTCGTACCGTTTGCCAATTTCGCCGGCGCCTCGGTGTCGGTCGTCGTGCTGGTGGCACTCCTGGTCTGTCTCATCCCCACGACCATCGGGGCCTTACTCTCCGCTATTGGTATCGCCGGCATGGACCGACTGGTGCAGCGCAACGTGCTCGCTATGAGCGGTCGCGCCGTCGAGGCCGCTGGCGACGTCCAGACGCTCTTGCTCGACAAGACGGGCACCATCACGCTCGGTAACCGGATGGCCGCCAACTTCTTCCCGGTTGGTGGACACACCGAACAAGAGGTGGCCGACGTGGCCCAACTCGCGTCCCTCGCCGACGAGACGCCCGAAGGTCGTTCGATCGTGGTGCTCGCGAAACAGCTTTTCGACATCCGTGAACGTCAACTCGAAGGCGACCACACGTTCATTCCCTTCACCGCAACCACGCGCATGTCGGGACTCGACATCGGCCAGCGAAAGATTCGTAAGGGCGCGGGCGACTCGGTGAAGCGCTGGGCGGCCGAACTCGGTGGAACGACGCCGAGCGACCTCGACGAAATCGTCGAGCGAGTGGCGCGCGCCGGATCGACGCCGTTGGTCGTAGCTGACGGCGCCGACATCGTGGGCGTCATTGAATTGAAGGACGTCGTGAAGCAGGGCATTCGCGAGAAGTTCGACGAGATGCGTCGCATGGGTATCCGCACCGTGATGATCACCGGTGACAACCCACTGACCGCCGCCGCGATCGCCCAAGAAGCGGGCGTCGACGACTTCCTCGCCGAAGCTACGCCCGAGGCGAAGATGGCGCTCATCAAAGAGCAGCAGGAGGGTGGCAAGTTAGTCGCCATGACCGGTGACGGCACCAACGACGCGCCGGCCCTCGCGCAAGCCGACGTCGGCGTCGCCATGAATACCGGCACCACGGCTGCCAAAGAGGCGGGAAACATGGTCGACCTCGACTCCAATCCGACCAAGTTGATCGACATCGTCGAGATCGGTAAGCAGTTACTGATTACTCGCGGATCGCTCACCACGTTCTCCATTGCGAACGACGTGGCGAAGTACTTCGCGATCATCCCGGCGCTCTTCGTTGTTGCTTACCACTCGACCAACAATCCGCTCAAAGCGCTCAATATCATGCACCTGCACAGTCCACAGAGCGCCATCTTGTCCGCAGTGATCTTCAATGCCCTGGTCATCATCGCGCTGATTCCGTTGGCACTTCGAGGCGTGAAGTTTCGCGCCTCGGGTTCGGCGGCGATCCTACGGCGCAACGTCTTGATCTACGGCGTTGGCGGCGTCATCGTCCCGTTCGTGTTCATAAAATTCATCGACCTCATCCTCGTCGCGTTGCACGCCTACTAAAGAGAGATTGCTCATGCTTATCCACCTCCGTCGTTCACTGGTCATGGCAGTCATTTGCATGGTCTTCTTCGGCTTCATCTACGCCTTCGCCGGCACGGGTGTCGCCCAACTGTTCTTCAAGAATCAGGCCAACGGTTCGCTCACGGCCAACGGTTCGACCCTCATTGGTCAGAACTGGTCAAGTCCGAAGTGGTTTCACGGTCGCCCCGACGCCACCGGCCCGTACGCCGACACGAACCCGAAGAATCCGAGTCCCGTCGGTCACGCTGGCGATAACCCCCTCGTCACCAACGGCGCCGCCGGCGGCTCCGGGGCGACCAACTTCGGACCACACTCCCAGAAGTTCTTGGATGACACCAAAGCGCTCGTCGCGTACTGGCACAAGCTCGGCGTCAATCCCACGCCCGATCTCGTGACGACGTCGGGTAGTGGCTACGACCCGGACATCTCCCCACAGGATGCCATCGTGCAGATCCCCATGGTTTCCAAGGCGACGGGGATCTCCGCGTCGAAGCTTCGCGCGTTGATCAAGAGTGAGACCCACGGCGCGCAGTTCGGCTTCCTCGGAAGTAGTTACATCGACGTCTTGCAGTTGAACGAAGCGCTCGTTCGACTGAGTTAGCCGTGTCCACGGGCGAAAGCCGACCAAGGAAGGGGACCGCGAAGATGAGGGAGATGCTGCAGACGTACCGACAACGAGTCGCGGTCCTCCTTGCTCTCGTGGTGCCATTCGGCGTCGCGGCCGTCCTCGTGCCGTTTCGCGGGAACTTCACGAACACCGCGGCCGCTCTGGTACTCGTCGCCAGCGTGGTAGCGATCGCGGTTCTGGGCAGTCGCGTGAGTGGCGTCGCCGCCAGTATCTCGTCGGCACTCTGGTTCGACTTCTTCTTGACGAGGCCGTACGAGCGCTTCAACATCAGCCATCGCCCTGACCTCGAGACGACGATCGCCATCTTCGTTGTCGGCGTCATCGTCACTGAGTTGGCAGCGAGAAGTCGCCGCCACTCGCGCGTCTCGGACGAAGAGTCCACGTACGTATCGATGATCCGTGACCTCACGGATCTGGCCGCCGGGTCGTCCAGGAGTGCCGTGGTCATTGAGAGTGTTGAGCGTTCGCTCGTGCCACTCCTCGATCTGCGGGCCTGTCGATTCGACGCCACCCTGGCCAATCCTCCGCTGGCGCGGATCATCTCGAGTGGCGCCGTTATTCACGTGGGCCTCGACTGGCCGGTGAGTGACATTGGTATCCCCGGACCCGCGGCGGAGATCGTCGCGGAGTGGCGGGGCCGCGCCCTCGGACGATTCGTTCTGACGCCTTCAACGGGTCAACCCGTGTCGCTCGAGCGCCGGGTGGTCGCGGTGCTGTTGGTGAACGTGGTCGGCGCCTCGCTCGCCACCGAAACGCGGGTGGCGTAGATGAGCTCGTCCCCCGAGGGCTTTTCGATGAGTGAACGAGAATCGTATGTGTTGGTGACCCCGGGCGCGACGGACAAGTATTAACGCTATGGCTCGAGGTCTACTTCGCGTGTACCTAGGTTCGGCCCCCGGCGTGGGCAAGACCTATCGGATGTTGGACGAGGGTTGGCGTCGGCGCGAGCGCGGCACCGACGTCGTCGTTGGCTATGTCGAGACGCACCATCGACCCTCGACCGACGCCCTAATCCGTGACCTCGACATCGTTCCTCGCGTCACACGTGAGTATCGGGGAGCCCAACTCGAAGAGATGGATCTCGCGGGAATCTTGGCGCGTAGGCCCGAAGTGGCGCTCGTCGACGAACTCGCGCACACCAACGTCCCTGGCGGTACGAACGAGAAACGTTGGCAGGACGTAGACGCATTACTCGACGCGGGGATCGACGTCATCACGACGGTGAACATCCAACACCTTGAATCGGTGAATGACGTCGTCCAAAAGATCACGGGTATCACGCAACAAGAGACCGTGCCCGACGCAGTGGTTCGCCGAGCCGAGCAGATCGAACTGGTGGACGTGACCCCCGAGGCACTGCGCCGACGGATGGCCCACGGCAATATCTACACCGCGGACAAGATCGACGCTTCGCTGTCGAACTACTTTCGAGTGGGAAACCTCAGTGCACTACGAGAGCTCGCTCTCTTGTGGCTGGCCGATCGGGTGGAAGACGCCCTCCAGCGTTACCAGGACGATCACGACATCAGCGAAACCTGGGAGACCCGCGAGCGCCTCATCGTCGGTGTGGCTGGAGGCCCCGTCGACGAAATCCTCCTTCGTCGGGCGGCACGGATCGCGTCACGCACCGGGGCGGAGATCGTCGCAGTGCACGTCGTGAGCGCCGACGGGATTCGTCGGGCTGACAGCGAAACGTCGTTGACCCAAGAGTTGGTCGCTGAGTTCGAAGGTAAGTACCAAGAGATCGTCGATGATGACGTCGCGACTGCTCTCGTCGCTTTCGCTCATTCGGAGCGCGGCACCCAAATAGTTCTCGGCGCGAGCCGACCACGTACAGCCCTGCGACCGCTTGGTGGCGTGGTAGAGAACGTCCTTCGCCACACGCCCGACCTCGACGTGCACGTCATCGCCATCGGCGACGAGCGAGCACCGAGCGTTCGTCAACGTCGACGCGCGCGACAGTTCTCGTGGCGACGAAGGATCTTGGCGCTCGCGCTGAGCGCCGTGACCCTGCCCGTTTTGACCGTGGTGCTGACGAACGTGCGATCGAACTTGTCACCGTCGACGGAGTTTCTCGCTTACCTCGTCGTCGTGTTGGCGCTCACCTCGTGGGGCGGGGCCCTCGTGGGCGTCGTCGCTGCGCTGGCGGCCTTCGGGTTGGAGAACTACTACTTCGTGAAGCCGCTACATACGCTCGCGGTCTCGCGGCCCGACGACCTGGTGTCCCTCTCGGCCTTTCTCGTCTTCGCCGTGGGTGCGAGCGTCGTCGTCAGCCGATTCGCGCGTCGTTCCCTCGAAGCCGATCGGGCTCGTGCTGAAGCACAGGTCTTGGTGAAAGTGGTGGCGACGGTCGGCACCTCCCACGAGGATCTCTTGCCACTGCTCGACTCGCTTCGTGCGGTGTTCGACGCATCGAGCGCGGCCATTTGTATTCAAGGGAATGACGGGTGGGAGCCCTTCGTCGTCAGCGGAGACGAGTTGCACGGTTCGGAGACCGAGACGTACTTCGCCATTGACGATGAGCATTCGTTGGTGCTCGACGGCGTGTCGCTGGACGGCGAGGATCGCCAACTCGTGAGTGCGTTCGCGGGACGAATTGCCGCTGGTTTTCGAACGTTGAACACGGTTGAAGGCGAGGCGCAGCGACGAGTGCTCGCTGACGCGCACACCAGGCGATCGGGACTCCTGCGCGCCATTTCGTACGACTTACGTGAGCCGCTCTCGAAGATCCAGTTCAAAGTGACCTCTCTCCTCGACGGAGTGGTGACGGCCCCGGCGAAAGTGCAGCGCGAACGACTGATGGAAATCCAGACCGAGGTGCAACGGCTCCATCGACTCTCGGCCAATCTCGTTGACGCGGGCCGTCTCGAAGCAGGGAGCATCACCCCAAAGTTGGAGCTCGTTTCGATCGACGTGCTCGTGAACCGCGCGTTAGCGACGATTGATACGAGCGCGCGACCGTTCGATATTGACGTTGCCCGTGACCTCCCTCCGTTCTTGTCGGACCCCGTGTTGGGCGAACGAGCGATCACCATCGTCGTCGAGAACGCCTGTCGGTTTAGTCCCGGTGATCGTCCCGTAAGAATCACGGCGGGTGTCACCGGTGACGCCATCGAACTCTTGGTCATCGATCGGGGCCCCGGTGTCGCGATGGCCCAGCGAACGGCGATCCTCGACGATCGCCAGCGATTCACCACGGACCAGAAGGGCGTCAACCTTGGGCTCAGCGTGGCGTCTGGATTCGTGCAACAACTCGGCGGCCACCTTCGTTTTGAGGACACGCCCGGAGGTGGATTGACGGTCGTCCTGGCGTTTCCACGACGAGCGAATAGTGACACCGTTTAGTTCGCTGAGTGGAGGACACAACGCGAGTAGAAAAGGGCGCTGGCCAAGGGATTCTGGATCACGTGCGGTGAAGGACTGAGTAGGAACGAAACGTCCTGCGGCCGGTGCACTATGGTCCTCACCATTCCCACCAACCATGATCAGTCGCGTTCGAGCGAAGTCCTCGAGTGACGACAATATTGGTCGTCGACGACGACCACTCGCTGTGTCGAGCGCTCTTTAAGGGACTCGGCGCTCACGGGTATGACGTGGTGACGGCAATGACGGGACACGAGGCAATTTCTCTCGCAGCGAAAACGTACCCACACCTGTTATTAGTGGATCTCGGATTACCCCAATCCTCGGGCGTCGAAGTGGTCACGGCCGTTCGCGGGTGGAGTAGCGCGCCCGTCATCGTCGTCTCGACACGACCCCAAGAGGCGCTGAAAGTGGCGGCGCTCGAGGCCGGGGCCGACGACTATCTCATGAAGCCCTTCGGGATCAACGAACTGCTCGCTCGAATTCGAACGGCGTTGCGGCGAAGCGCTCTCGCGGGCAAGGAGGGGGTCGTCGTCATTGGTGAGCTTTCTATCGATCTCGGGTCGCGCAAGGTGCAGCGCCGTGGCGAGCTCGTTCACCTGACGCCAAAAGAGTGGGCGACGCTTGCTGTCCTCGTTCGCCATCACGGCGACGTCGTGAGCGAGCATGAACTCCTCGAACAACTATGGGGCCCCGGCTACCAAGCGGAGTCGGCGTACCTGAGAACCGTGGTTGACGGGCTGCGCGAGAAGTTAGAGGACGACCCCTCAACGCCGAGTCGCCTCGTCGACGAGCCGGACGCCGGGTACCGGTTCGACGTCGGCTGAGGTCACACTGTCGTAGGTTCACCTGATTACCGTCAGTCTTTGGGGACTAGAAAACGGCGCTCGACCCTGGAAGACTACGAACGTGGCTCGCGAGCAAGGTACGAACGACGCGGAACTGATCGTCACGGACTCTCGCACGACTCAAGTGGGCGAGTTCGACGTGCGACGAGCGTTACCCACGAGGGGCCGGCGCACCGTTGGTCCGTGGTGCTTCATCGACCACATGGGGCCGGCCACCTTCAGTCCAGAGAAGAGTTACGACATCGCGCCCCCTC
>PLNQ01000023.1 GCA_003141815.1 Acidimicrobiaceae bacterium
GGACATTGTTGGTGTCGGAGACGGGACTTGAAGTCGCCAAAACGGGAGATTTCCCGTTTTGACTTCTCTGAACGGTCACTGAACTCCCATCACTCGAATATGGTTCGCTACGCACCGTGCGATGACGAATGCGTCTTGCACGATAGTACGCACCTCTACGTCACCGCTCTCTTGGGTTGCGTGGGTGTCTCGCATCGAAACATGTGGCGCACGACTGGATTACTGCTAGTGAGAGTTGCTGATGATGACGTGGATGACCTGAACAAGAAGAAACGCTGCGATTAGGACGCCGAGGATTGAAACGCCGACTAAGGCTGCAGTGCTCATCCCGCGCCTCGCATCTTCGGGAGCGTATGGCAAGTCAGGGTCTGAGGGCTGACCGGCTTCTGCTATTACTCGCGGGGTGGCCGTGAGAAACGGCTTGATGTAAAACCAGGCAATGACGAGGCCCGCGAGCGCAGAGATAAGGAGCCCGACAGCGCCCCCGGACCTGACGTTGTCGGCGGACGAGAACCCGAGCGCCTTAGGGGATTGGCCGATGCCCTGCCAGAAGATGCTTGCGGAGATTACCAGCAGCGAGATGAACGACATCCACGCGAGGAATCGACTCGGGCGCACGGCGGATACGACGCTTACTCCGAGGAGAATCACTCCGAAGACCAGGGTTGGCCAAGCTCCGAGATTGAAGCCCGAGAAGAGTGCGGGGTGGCTTGCCTGGCTGAGGCCGATGAATGACCGACCGGAAATCACTCCTTTCACCGGAACTACTTGGACCCACACGAGGTAGAAGAAGCCGATGATGAGAAACCCAGCGATGCCGATAAGGAAGGCCGCTCGAGTGAGTCGATTCGTCCGTGCCACCTCCTTTGGCGGAAAATCAGATGAACCCCAGACAGACGTCACGGCGTAATCATAAGCAGGAGACTGCGGAACTCCGGTCCCACTCCAGCATCAACGGAGTGAAGTATGAAGTGCCAAGCGCAGGGAAGTGGCGTTCCTCGGACACATTGACCATTACGCAAGACGACACTTGCCCGCGAGCCGCGCGCCCTAACGGTCTTACTCCTACAACCCAGGAGAGAGACCGATGGAACCAACTACAGCACGAACCGACTTCGGGACCGCTCGCGGGACGCGAAGCGAAGCGAAAGCGTCCCCGGCGAAAGCGGGCACCGAGGTCGATTCGAGAGCCGCCAACGGCGGCTCTCTCGGTACTTCGTGAACAGAGTTTCACCCACGAGCAAAACGGCGGTGTCCGTGTGGAGCGAAAAAGGTCAGGAACGTCGCACCGACCTGATGGCCTTGCGCCTTGCGGCACAGAAGTTACCCCACTCCGACGAAGGCGGGGTCATCGGTTCTGTCGCGTTGCCGCGCGCGATTACTTCGCTACGAGAGTGTGGTCGTAAGGTTCTCGGACCAGCAGCCCTAGTGACCTATGACGCCGCCACGGGCAAGGCGGGTACTCGCGGGATTGCCACTTGCGGACGAGCGCTCGTCTGCGCGATGTGCGGCGCGAAAGTGAGAGAAGAACGTCGTAGGCACTTGTTGGAACTCATCCGCGCGGCCCAGGCCGACGATGTTGGCGTCTATTTTGTGACACTTACACTCCGTCACTACCGCGGTATGAGCCTCGAAGACTCTTTAGGGGTCATTCGCTCCGCGTGGCGACAGTTGGCCTCAGGCAAAGCGTGGCAATCCCGAAAAGATAAGTACGGCCTGGCTATGGTCGGGGTCGTTGAGATAACTGATAACGCTGACGGCAACGGCTGGCACCCCCACCAACACCTGTGCATTTTTCAATCTTGCCGACCAGTCAAACGCGAACTCGGTGAATGGGTTCAGGCAAACGACGAGCGAGCCCCAAAGTGGAGTGCTGAGGAAGAGGCCGAGTTCATCATCTGGCTTCGCCAGAGATGGCTGAACATCATCGTTAAAGCCGGAATGCCCGCTGCTCTACCGCAGCACGCCTTCGACTGGCGTGAGGCCTATGGACCCGAGGATGCACGACTGCTATCGACTTACCTCGCCAAAGACCAGGGTGCCGCTGTCGCCGCGGCTCGTATGCGTGCGGGCAGACTCTCGGCAGAGATGCTGCGGGGTGACCTGAAAACCAAGCTCCGAAGTGAAAATACAACCCGACCCGTGTTTGAGTTGCTCGCCAGTGCGGCGAACGGTGACGCGGTGGCGTGGCAAAGATGGTGGGAATACGAGGCCGCAGTGCGCGGTCTGCGGTTCTGGCGCGTCAGTCACGGATTGTCGGCTGCGTTAGGTGTTGTCGATGACTCGCGAACAGACGAGCAGATAGTAAGCGAGAAAAATGCTCACGGTGTGACGGTTATCAAGGTACACAGACGAGACTGGTGGAACCTAGCGACAAGAGGAGAAGTTCCTATGCTGCTGAAACTCGTCGAAACCTCAGGCGTGGCCGAGGCCGTTACGTGGTTGCACAGTGTCGGATTGCGTGCGGAACGCATAGATGACCCGGATGGGTAGTCACCATTGGGTCGCTCGTCGTTTGCGTCGATGAATGTTTAGTTTGGTCGCTCTTTAGGAGAATCCTTCGGCAGCGGCCCACGAACAGAATGGTCCGGGTGCAACGTCTCTTCAAATTCGCAGTATCGCTCTCGCGCCGTTGCGTCGATTGAGAATGCGTTTCCACAAACCGGACAGTTCCCAGCGCGCCAAGCATCTGCCTCGAGTCGATTCCGAGAACGGTCCTCTCCCATTTTGGTTAGCCTCCCGTTTCTGTTTACCCACCCCAAACTAGAGCACCAGTGTGCCGTTCACCGGCCTTCACGAAGCGGCCTAACGAACAGATGCGTTAGGAATCAAGGCGATTGCATTAGATGTGGATCTGGATCTGCCTCAAATGGGATAGTGCGGCGGACAAGTTCTGAAGCGATAGCGACGAGTACGGCGAAAGCCAAGAGAGTCCAGAAGATGTGAAGTCGTCCCTGCTCGGAGTTGTAGCACACCGCAGTCGCGCTGACGAGAACTGCGCTGCTGTCTCCATACCACCTTGTCTCGGGACTCGATGCGCCCGTTAAGGCGGCGTAGGTAGTCCCGTCGTGTTGTGCACCGGTCTTTTCGACCCAACGGTCCCATACGGTCGAGCAGGCAAAAACTATGGGTTCTGACTTACCGGGCTTTGTTGTCGAGTCAATAGAAAGACCAAAGCCAGAACCGCAGAGATTGGTTGAACTTGGTACGCAGGGCAGGGTCAAATCGGGCGTCACCTGCATCTTTTCGGTGGCGCTGGTGCCAAAGAAGGCAAACCAAGCCGCACCTATCAAAAGTGCTGCGGAAATCACCCACAGGGCTTTCACGGCGTCGTATGTGACCACTGCGCAACCTTACTGAGGTCGGTTCAGTAAATCACGAACCGGCTGTTCCAGTGATTCTTAAACCGCCGTTGGCTTTTTGAGCCACCACCACGCACCGAGAAACACCCAGTCGAGTGACTGCATCCCTTCACAGAAGTCGTGAAACGCTAACGGGTCCCACGTGACGCCGAGTTCTCGAAGATGCGGAGCAACCACGAAGCCGAACACCGCAGCGACCAAGAGTGTCGGTCGCCGGTGGACTCTAGGACGTGTACGTACTGAATACTGAACAGTTGAAGTGGTACGTGCGGTTGGCGAAGACGTTGCGTACGAGGTCGGGCGCGCTGTAGGTCGAGACGTTGCGTACGAGGTCGCACGTTGAGCAGCTGCAACTCGCCGCGCCTCCTCCTCGTAGAACTCGCGTGCTACTTCGACTAAAAGCGTCTCCGCTGCCGCCTGCACCTCTCGAAAAGCTTTCGCGCTTCCGCCGTGGTCGGGGTGCGTCTCGCGCGCTCGAATGCGCCACGCCTTCTTTATCTCGTCGGGCGAAGCAAATACACGAAGGCCAAGCGTCCGATGCGCTCGTTCGATGGTATCGGGGGACGTCTCCACACACCCAATGGTGACGCCCACCTGTCACATAGAACGGGTCACTAGGCTCGGCAATCAACCGAAAGGACTTAGTAATCGTGAAGGTGGTACGTCGAAGTTTCCTCGTGGCGTTTTCTTCTTTAGTCGTAGCCGCAACGACCGTGGCCATAAGTAGCGTTGGCGCGACGACGGTTCGCACTTACCCATTGGGTAACGCCAAGTTGTGCAATATTGGCTACGTCAAACGAACAGAACGCCATATGGTCAATGGAGCCGAGGTCCGATACATAGCGTGCGTGTTTACGACACAGGGTTATCATCTTTCAGTTTCGATTGGCGACCTTGACAGTCAGGGTGACTACCTAGCCGGTGACCGAATCGTGGTTTCAGTCACGGCATATTTCGGGACCAGGCGAGTTACGACAGGCGCGTACAACGTCGATACGACCGCTCCGACGGAGAACGCTGGATTCTGCGGCATAGGTATTTTTGGCCCTGGCGCGTCACCGGTCGGCCGGTGCGAACTGATTTTCTCCCAGCCAGGTGAGTTCACCGTAACGGAGAGTTACGGATACGGCTCTTACGCCAATCTCGCAAAAGCTTCTCAGGTCGTCACGATTTACTCTCAGTAGCGAGCCCGTATTACGGCCCGCCCCCTTGCGTAGACGCGAGAGCCGCCGACAGTCCTGAGTGCCGATGCGCAAGTTGCTCGCCGGTGCTGACTCAGGAGACAGTAATAATGAGAAATCTTCCAGTAGATGTAACGGTCCTAAAAGTGATTGCCACGGGCGTAGAGCCTGTAGCAGTAAGCAAGTACGCCGATGGCGTTCGACAAGAGGCGACTGAAACTGACGACAAAGGTCGTCCTCTCGTTCGGGTGTCGTTGTTCGTGCTCACCGCTGAGGGCGCTGAAGAAATCCGTGTGAAGGTTCCGGCGACAAACGTGCCAAAAGAACTCACCCCACTTTCCGCCGTAACGTTGTCGGGACTGGTTGCCGCTCCCTACGTGAACAACAACCGGGTTGCCGTCTCGTATCGCGCCGAGAGCGTCACGGTGACGAAGTGAGCGAGCGACACTATCTGGTCCTCACGGAACATCTCGTGCGGTGCCTCGCTGACCTCTTGGCCGAGGCTTCCCAGACCGCGAGCGAGGGAGACCAGTTCGGCTCGCCGGGTTTTCGTAAACGCGCGAATGGGCTAAGAGGCGCGACGTTGATATTCGCCGACAGCCTGCCCGCGTCCGTGGCGCTGACGGTAGCCGACGAAGTGCGAACTTGGTGCGGCACGATAGACGCTGACGATGCTCGGAGTGTCGGACTGCGGTCACTGCTGCGCCATCTGGACCCGAGCGGTTCGCCAAAGATTTCGTCGTGACTCCTGTCGCGCACCGTCCAGAAGCTCACGAAGTCTGGACCTATCGGTTCTCCATCTTGATTGGCACTGGTGTGATTTCACTGCTCGTCGGTGCAGCGACTTCATCGCTGGTCCGGGTAGTCGCGCCGTGGGACCTCTCGTTCTGGCCTTTTCTGCTCTCCGCCTTCGCCTCATTCGGCTCTCTGGCTACGCCACGCGGTGCGACACTCTGGCACGAGGCCGAACGACGTGACGAGGTAGCGAGCCTCGCACGTTGCTTGGTAGCCCACGGGTGGGACTGCGGACTACGAGCGGAGGACCGCAGCCTCGTCGTGTTGAACCTGACGATTTCGACGGGCGGTTTCTGCGCCGTCGTGAAAGTACCGCGCGGATTGACGACCGACCACGTAAAGAAAGCCGAAACTTCTTTGGCCGCCAGTTTTGAGGCTCTGTCGTGCCGAGTGACGCCAAGCAATCGTGCCGACTTGTGTGAAGTCCGCGTCTTATTCTCCGACCCGCTCGGCGCGGTTGAGTGGCGCGACACTCCTGGCCGTATCGGAGAGACACACGACGGTCCCGCGATTTGGCTCCCAGAACACGGCAACGCGGTCCACCTTTTGGTCGCAGGCCCGACTGGTTGCGGAAAGACCTCCGCGACACTAGGACTGGTGGCAACGCTCTGCAACGACAAATCGGCACGTTTTGCGTTCGTGGATACGAAACGCACCGGATTCTCTCAGTTCAGAGGAGGTTCACGAGTGGATGCAGTAGCGACCGACCACGTCGAAGCGCTTGCACTTCTTGAAACTATCCACTCGGAAATGTTGCGACGGTTTCAGCTCTTGGAAACTCGCCGCGCCGCGAGCCGTCACGACCTGCCGCCCGATGTTCGTTTCGGTCCGCTCTACCTCGTTGTTGATGAGGTGGCGAGTTTGCTGGCAGAGGACCTGCCTGGCGAGGACGCAAAGAGTGCGAAGGAGCGCGTGCGCAGTTCACGGGCGATACTCGCCAACATCGCCCGATTGTCACGGCAGGTGTCTATCTTCCTGGTTCTCTCGATGCAGCGCCCCGACGTTTCTCTGTTGGGCTCGTCGGGAGAAATGCGAGACAACATCACTTCGAGACTTGGATTCTCTCTGAGTTCATCGGGTAGAGAAATGCTCTTCGGTCCCGAGTGGCGCTCGTTGGAGATGAGTGGGCGACCTGGACACGGTCATTTTCAGGGCCAAGCGATAGACCCACTGACGCCAGTGCCGGTCGCCGTTCCAGTTTTGGAACTCTGGCGGGTCCGTCAGGCTCTCGGCGTGCGCGAATAGAACTACCGCGCTCGCTGCTCTTTCATACTTCGCAACTCAGGACGACGCGAGGGGATGCGGTTCTCCGGTGTAAATAGCGACCGCGCGGGCCACTTCGTTGAGGTTCGCTTTGATGTACGTGGTCGTCACTTCATCTCCACCCGAGTGTCCAGCAAATGCTCTGGCTACGCCATAACCCGCAATCCGCTCAATCGAACTCGTGGCATGGTGACGACACCAGTGGATACTGACGCCAAGTTCTTGCACCCACGGTATCGACTTACCCCACCGACCAACGAGCGTGTTGTAACGACGCCGCGTGATTGGAATACCGGCACTACCAACCTGCCTCGGTCGATGGCGAAACACGGCGTCCTGGGCAGTCAGCGCCCCGCGAGCGTCACAGTGCTCGAACAATGCGTCGAGCAGGGTCTTGGAGACAGGTTGCCATCGCAGCTTTTCGTTCTTCTCCCGCAGTCGAATGCACTGACGTGCCACGTTCAGGTCCCGGCGTCGAAGCGCCAGCGCACCGCCCCGTCGCGCCCCTGTTTCAAGGTGAAAACGTAGTAACAGCGTGTCAAGTACGGGGTCGTCACCCCCGGTCGAAGTGACGTTGTAAAGGGTCACAACCTCTTCGTCAGAAAAGGCACGTCGGTCCGAAGGTTGGCGAGTGGGCTTCTTCAACGCCGCCGCAGGACTTCTCTCAATGAGACAGTCAGCCTCCGCCAGAGCGAAGAAACACCGCATCGCTGAGACGCAACTCTCCTGGGCTGACGTTCCGTTTCGGCTGTTGGAACGCTGTACCGCGTGTGTCTTCGCGTACAGCGACAACGTTTGAAGCATCGAAGTCTTTATGTCTGAGAGAGGCACGTTCCCGTGCTGGTCCGCGAGAAGACGCCAGTATGTGGCGTAGGTCTGCTTCTTGCCGTCCGTGGCCGCGTCTCTCACTTTTGGAAGGTACTCAGCCACCGTCATCTGTGGTCGGCTGACGGTACGACCCGCAGTCACGAGGTCTTCGATGCTCAGACCCATCGCGCTAAGTGCCTCTAGCATCTTGCGTGCTGCATCGGGATTTGTATTGGTCATACTTTCAACACCTCATCGCATCGCCGGGCCGGGCTAACGACCAGGTAGTTTTCTTTGAGGTCCGCCGAGAGCAATACCCCGTCACCGTCTTCGAGGTGGAGTACCCGCCGTGCAGACTCCCCGAGTGAAAGTCGGCCACGAGCATCGAGGGTGCCTTCGCCGAACCTGTCCCGACGCACCACCAGTTTTTGCCCGTCGAAGGCGACCACCAACCGCTCACCGGGCTGCCAGCCAAGATGACCGAATAGGAAAGCATCACGAACTCGCCCGCTACAGTCAATCCGCGCGAAGCCGTGGGTCCAGTTGGTGGTTTCGGGCAGTCGTAGGGGCTGAAGTTGGCTCAAAAGTGTCGCGGAGGGCAACGAGGGCAGGGCGACGAGCGTCGGACGAAGGGCTGCGACCAATCGCTCCTTCTGTACCGCCACTGCGGTCGTATTTTGTTTGCCACTCATAGTGGTTATTGTGTCCGTGAGCGGCTGCAGGACACTCAAAACGGCGTCACTTTCCTGGCTTTGACCAGGTACGTTAGAAGTCTCTAAAAGCGGTTCTGACGACTCTTCATCGACGTCAAATCCATCACGGGAAATCTCCCGTTTTTTGGTGTCGGAGACGGGACTTGAACCCACACGCCCCTAAGGGCACCAGCCCCTCAAGCTGGCGCGTCTGCCTATTCCGCCACTCCGACGCGGCCTCTACTCTATCGCAGTCAACGAAACGCCAGTAAAAACTAACTGCCAGTTATGGGCGGCACAATCGACCACGAAGGTAACTGATCAACGAAACCCGTCACCGTAAAACTGCCCTGAACCGTGGCGAGTGAGTTCGACCACACGACCAGCGACGGCGCGGTGAAGAGCGGTCGAACCCAGTAGTCGCTCAGGACGGTTTGATCGAGGCGTAGCCAAGTTGCCGACGCGGTCACCGGGTTGAAGATCGACGAGGCTTGTTGAAAGAGCGCTGTCACCGTCGTCGAACGATCGCCACCGGGATACGTATTCGGATAGGCCGGACCCGCCCAAGAACGCGCGGCGTAGGCGGGAGCGGTCACCGTCGGACGTGAGAAGATCGCGACGTCGGCGGTATTCGCAGCGGCCACTCTCGCGGCGTCAATTTCAGTCGCTTCGTGGACCAAGGTCGCTGCGACGCCAATTGCCGCCCAATCCTTCTTCACGAGCGTGGCGACCGCGCGATCGAGAGCGCTCGGGCCGACGGCCAGTCGAATCGAGAGCAACTTGCCGGCATCATCCAGCCAACCCGACGACGTTCGTTGATAGCCGCCTTCTTTGAGGGTGTCGATCGCGCAGGTCACGCAGTCACTCACCCCGTCGGTGGGACCACCGAGGATCGTCGTCGTCGCGCCCTGGCCTGTTGGGTTCGATCCAGCCGTCCCGGGATACTGACTCTGACCTTGGGAGTAGATCGCCGACGCCGCCACCGAGGGCGAGAACGTCACTGAACCAAAGATGGTGTCGATCATGGCCTGACGTTGGATCGCCCAACTGAGGGATTGGCGAACAACAAGTCGGTCTACGTTCGGTGCTGCGGGTGCGAAGGTCATCTCTTCAATGTTGCTCGACGACGAGATGTGGCTCACCAGCGTCGGACGCGAACTGAGCGGAAGGATGGCCCCACTGTTGACCACGAGGGAGTACTGCGCGAAGGTGTCGCGCGCCGTGCTCGGGAGGTTCTGCGAGTCGGTGATCACGACGCGTCCGAAGCGGTTCGTGTCGAGGGGCCAACTCGGGTTCATGTTCAACACGATCCGACTCGGGGTGGCAGTCTTCACGATGTAAGGACCGAGCGAGGGACGACTGATCAGATTTCTTATCGCGCAACCACTGGGGGTGCCGGGCGCTTCGAGGTCACGAAAGAGGAGATTCCAGTCGGCGTACGGCGTCGCGAAGACCGCCGTCACCGTCAGTCCGTTGGGCGAGACGCTGAGGGTCTTGATCGCGCGGTAGCCGTCGCTCGTCACGCTCGCGAGGACTTTCGCGCGGTGCCACCAACTGACGAGGTCGTGGCCCGTGAAGGGAACGCTGTTGCTCCAGGTCTGATTGGCGCTGATGGTGTAGCGCACCGTCTCGGGCTGCAGCGACGTCAGTTCGGCCGAGGAGATTGGCCCGTCTTGACCGACCAGCGTCCCGTTCGCGTTCGTGTTGAAGGCTGAGGGACGGAGGAGATCCAACACTGCGGCCGTCGTCGGCGTGACGCCCGGGTCGAGGTAGGAGCAGCCGTTGAAGGGCCCGGGGAGTGACAACACCAGGGTGTGGGCGTTCTCATTGGCGTTCGTGTACGCCAGGGCCCCCGAGAAGGTGACGGGCACCACGAAGGCCGCGAGGACCGCGAGGCCCGGGAGGAAGATCACCAGCGTGCGCCAGCTTCGACGCCACCGCATGGTCGTTACTGCAGGCGTAGGTCGAGCGCCAACGTGCAGAACGTAAACAGCAGCGCGACGGCGATCGTGATCCGGTCGAGGTTGCGCTCCACCACGGTCGAACCGGTGGCGGCGGCGCCCATCGAGCCCCCCATGAGGTCCGAGATGCCGCCCCCTCGTCCAGAGTGCAACAGGACGAGAAAGATCAACGCCACGGCCGAAACTGTCTCAATAGCGATGATTGCCCAGGTAAACATTGGGTCCTCCGATTAGCGCTTTATAGCGTAGCAGTCGTCGCACGCCTGAAGGATGGCGTAGAACGACTCGGCCTTCAGTGACGCTCCCCCGACGAGGAAGCCGTCCACGTCACTTTCGCGTACCAGCGTCGCGGCGTTCTCGGTGTTCACCGAGCCGCCGTAGAGCACTTGCGGGGCGCTAAAGGACATCGATCGAAGAACCTTGCGAAGGTGCGCCGTCATCTCGTGGACTTGCTCGACCGTGGCGTTCACACCCGTGCCGATGGCCCACAGGGGCTCGTAGGCCACGGTGAGCAGGGCGTGGAACTTTTCGTCCAGGCCGTGCAGGGCGCTCTCGAGTTGCGCCGCGACGAAGGCTTCGTGCTCACCGTTCTCTCGCACCGAGAG
Source organism: Acidimicrobiaceae bacterium (assembly GCA_003141815.1). Taxonomy (GTDB): domain Bacteria; phylum Actinomycetota; class Acidimicrobiia; order Acidimicrobiales; family RAAP-2; genus RAAP-2. Next base: position 10,667 of record PLNQ01000023.1, read on the forward strand.
TTCCTCGCCCACGCAGAGTACGGCGTGCTGGCCCGCGCGAACGACGCTGCGCAGTGTGTCGGCGACGATCTCGTCGCTCATGAAGTAGTGCACTCGGCGCTCGGAGTGACCAACGAGCACCCACTCGACGTTCAGGCGCGTCAACATCGACGTCGAGATCTCGCCGGTGTGCGGTCCGTTCTCCTGGGCATTGACGTGCTGCGCGCAGAGTCCGATCGCGAACCGCTCAGAGTCGATGATCGAACTCACGCTACGCAGGTCGACGAAGGGCGCCGCCACGACGACGTCGGTGTGCTCGACGGGACGATTCTTCATCAAGACGCCTAACTGCTGCACCAGGTGTAGGGCCTCGACGAAGTCGAGGTTCATCTTCCAGTTGCCAATGACGAGGGGTCGGCGGGTGGTCATCTAGTTCCAAGGACTTTCTCGAAGGGCCCGCAGGCCGGGTAGATCGCCGAGTTCGACGAGTTCTAATGACGCGCCGCCGCCGGTCGAGACGAAACTCACGTCGCCGTCGAGACCGTAGGACGTTAGGGCCGCGACCGAGTCGCCACCGCCCACGACGCTCACGGCCGAGGATGACGCGATGGCGCGCGCGACGGCTTCGGTGCCGACACCGAAGCGCGGGTCCTCGAAAACACCCATCGGTCCATTCCAAAGGATCGTCGCCGCGCCCGCGATGGCCGCCGCGAAGACCTCGATCGACGTTGGCCCGATGTCGAGACCCATGAAGCCGTCGGGAATGTTCTCGTCAAAATCAACGGCGACCTCGTCGCTCCCGCCGGGACCAAAGGACGAACCCGTGGGAAGACCGCGCGCGTCGACGGGAATCAGTACGTTGCCGCCCTCGAGCAACGCGGCGCACTCCTCGACGAACGAGCCGTCGAAGAGCGACGAGCCGATGCGGCGACCCTCGGCGACAGCGAACGTGTAGGCCATGCCCCCGCCGACGATGACGACGTCGGCCTTTTCGGCGAGGACCTTCATGATGCCGAGTTTGTCCTTCACCTTGGCGCCGCCCGTGACGGCGACGAACGGTCGCGCGGGCGACTCCAACAGCGCCAGGAGTGTCGCGACCTCGCGCTGGAGATTGGACCCCGCGGCGCTGGGGATCAAGGTCGGTGGCACCATGATCGACGCGTGGGCGCGGTGCGACGCGCCGAAGGCCTCGTTGACGTAGTAGTCGAATCCTTCAACGAGCGACGCGCCGAAATCAGGGTCGTTTGACTCTTCGCCGGGGTGAAAGCGCAGGTTCTCCATCAGTTCGACCTCGGGACGAAGACCGTCGAGACACCGTCGCAGTGGCGCCACGTCGTAGCGCTCGTCGACGCGCCCGTCGGGTCGGCCGAAGTGCGTGCAAGCGACGACCGTCGCGCCGCGTTCGAGCAAGACGTCAAAGAGCGGTAACGTCGAGCGCAGCCGGAAGTCGTCGGTGACGCGAAGGACTCCGTCCACCTCGGCGACGGGGGCGTTGAAGTCCACGCGCACGAGGACCCGCTTACCCTTCAGGCTCCCCCATCGATCGATCGACGGCAGCGTCACGGACACGGAACTACTGGCCGACGTGGCGCGCGAGGTCGACCAGTCGGTTCGAGTAGCCCCACTCGTTGTCGTACCAGCCAAACACCTTGACCAGGCACTTCGCCTCGTCGATGGGCTGCACCATGGTCATCAGCGAGTCGAAGGTGCACGAGGCGGGACTGCCCACGATGTCCGACGAGACGATCGGCTCGTCGGTGTAGACCAGGATGCCGTTCAACGGTCCTTCGGACGCCGCTTTGAAGGCCGCGTTGATCTCCTCGACACTCGTCGAGCGAACGATCGCGGTGAAGTCGGTGATACTGCCGACGGGAATCGGCACCCGCAGCGACGTGCCGTCGAGACGGCCCTTCATGGAACTGAGGACCAAGCTCGTCGCGCGCGCGGCGCCGGTCGATGCCGGCACGATGTTGATGGCGGCCGCGCGCGAACGGCGAAGGTCGTTGTGCGCGAGGTCGAGGAGATTTTGATCGTTGGTGTAGGCGTGCACCGTCGTCATGAGACCGGCGTCGATACCAAAGGCGTCGTCGAGGACCTTTACCATGGGCACGAAGCAGTTCGTGGTGCACGAGGCGTTCGAGATGACGAGATCCTTCGAGGCGTCGAACGTGTCTTCGTTCACGCCCATGACGAAGGTGGCGTCCGCGTCGCCCGAGGGGGCCGAAATGATGACGCGCTTCGCACCGGCCGTTAGGTGCGCGCTCGCGGCTTCACGAGTAGTGAAGCGGCCTGTTGACTCGACGACTACGTCGATGCCGAGTTCACCCCACGGCAGGTCGGCGGGATTCCTCTCGGCGAAGACCTTGATGGCGTATGAACCGACGTGCAATTCATCGTCACTAACTCTGACGTTCTGATCGAGCACGCCCTGGGTGGAGTCGTACTTCAAGAGGTGGGCGTTCGTCGCCGGCGGCACGAGGTCGTTCAACGCGACGATGTCGACGTCGGGGTTCGCGAGCGCCGCGCGCAAGAAGCCACGTCCTATTCGTCCAAATCCATTAATCGCGACCCGTGTTACCACTGGTGTCTCCTTCTTCGTCGGTCTACTATCTTCGCACTTCTTCGAGAACGGCCGATGCCAATTTTTGCACATCGTGCATAAGGCCATTCGAGGTCGCGAGGTCGCGAACGTGCGTCGTCACGTTGCACGAGTCGTGGGCGAATGACGAGTGTTCGTCCACGAGGACGACGTCCGCTACGACGCCGTGGCGTTCGAGCGCGTCGAGGTGGTCTTGCAGCGTGAAGCCCTCGGTTTCAGGAACCTGGGCCCGCAGATTCGCTACGTAGATCTTCTTCGCCTTGGTTCCGGCTAAGGCCTGCGTGATGCCCGGGACCACACAGGCCGCGAGGACACTCGTGAAGAGCGAACCTGGGCCAATGAGGACCACGTCCGCGCGTTCGATTGTCTCGACGGCGACGATGGGCGCCGCCGCGTTGGCCGGCTCGAGACTGATTCGTCGAATCGACGACGAGCGCGCCACCTTGCTCTGGCCGCGCGTCGGGCCCTCTTCGGTCGTGGCGAGGAGCTCGACGCCCTCGCAACTGGCCGGCACGATGGTGCCGGTCACGCCCATGACCTGCGCGACGGCCCGCACGGACTCTTCGAGATTGCCCGTTGCGTCGATCAGACCCACCAACAAGAGGTTGCCCACGGCGTGACCGCTCAGTTCACCGACGTGGAATCGGTGTTCGAAGGAGGCCGTGAGGGGATTGTCGGGGTCGGCGAGGGCGCCGAGGCACTTTCGAAGGTCTCCCACGGCGGCGACATGCAACATCGCGCGTAGTCGTCCTGTCGAGCCACCATCGTCGGCGACCGACACGACACCCGTCACGTCGGGCGAGACGATCTTCAGTGCTCGAAGGGAGACCGCGGTGCCGTGCCCTCCGCCAACGGCGACGACCTTCATCGCGCAATGTCGCGGTGGAATACGGCGTTGTCAAGATTGAGGCGCGCTCGGATCTCCTCGGCGATGGCGACGCTACGGTGACGCCCGCCGGTGCAGCCGATCGCGATCGACAGGTACGACTTGCCCTCTTTCGCGAAGGCCGGGATCTGCCACTCGAGGAGACTCACGACGTCCTTCAAGAAGTGTTGCGCCGGCTCTTGGTCGAGCACGTAACGCGCGACGGGCTCGTCAAGTCCCGTAAGGGGACGAAGCTCGTCGATCCAGTGAGGGTTCGGCAGGAACCGGCAGTCGAAGACGAGGTCCACATCGCGTGGGATGCCGTAGGTGTAGCCGAAGGTGACGAGCGAGACGCGAAGCGACTCCATTGTGCTGGCGTCAGTGAAGGTCTCGACGATGCGTCGACGGAGTTGATTGGTATTAATGGATCCCGTGTCGATAACGAGGTCCGCCGCGTCCATGATCGTCGACAGCGCGGCGCGCTCGCCGGCTATGGAGTCGGCCAAGGTGGCCTCCGCGAAGGGGTGACGACGCCGGTTGCCCTCGAAACGACGGATCAAAACGTCGTCGGGTGCGTCGAGAAAGAGGATCTTCGCCTTCTCGTGGCGCAGCTGGAGCTCTTTTTTCACGGCCAGGACGTCGTCGGGCACGACGCCCCCCGAGCGACCGACGATGAAGGCAACACCCGCGTAGTCGTGGGATCCGGCCGAGGCCAGTTCGCCCACGCGCACCACGAGTTCGAGGGGCAGATTGTCGATGACGAACCAGCCGAGGTCCTCCAGCGCGGCCGAGACCGTCGAGCGACCCGCGCCCGACATGCCCGTGACCAGCAGGACCTCAGTCATCGTCACCACCCTTCGAGGGCCGTGGAATCGACGGCGCCTGTAGATGATCGTAGAGCCTCGTCGCGACGTCACTCGGAAGCCAGGCCAACGCCTCGAACTCATCGAGCGTCGCTTGTCGCAACGCGTTTAGTGAACCGAAGGCGCCGAGCAGTCGTTCACGCCGCGCTGGCCCGAGACCTTCGACGCCCTCCAAGGACGACGCCACCATCGACTTGCCACGCTTCGAACGGTGGAACGAGATGGCGAAGCGGTGCGCTTCGTCGCGAATGCGTTGGACCAAGTAGAGGCTCTCCGAACCGCGTTCAAGCGCGATAGGCGTCGAACTACCCGGCCGGTAGAGCAACTCCTCGCGCTTGGCGAGTGCGGTGAACTCTACAAGTCCGGTGAGGTCGAGCGAACGCGCGGCCTTCTCGGCGGCGTGCAACTGCGGCAGTCCCCCGTCGATGATGATGAGGTCGGGACGACGGAACTTGGTGCTGCCTTGGTGCTCCTCCCAGTGCGAGAGACGTCGCCGCACCACCTCCTCCATGGCACCCACGTCGTCGTTGCCCAAGACCTCTTTCACGTTGAAGTGGCGATAGTCGCTCTTCACGGGCAGCGCGTCCTCGAAGACCACCATCGAGCCCACGTAGTTCGTACCCTGGAGGTGGCTCATGTCAAAGCACTCGACACGGTACGGCGGCTGCTCGAGCGAGAGCGCCGCGCCGAGCTCTTGCAGCGCGCGCGATCGGACGTTGTGATCCGCCTGACGGCGCAGCGAGTCACGGTTGATGACGGCCTGCGCATCGTGCACGGCGAGGTCGACGACGCGGCGACGCTTCCCGCGCTGCGCGGCGACGACCTCGACGGTTCTGCCACGGACGTCACTCAAGTACTGCGTGATAAGCGACGTGGCGAGCGACGCGCGCGCCACGACCACGACGCCCGGGATGCTGTCCGCGTCGAGGTACATCTCGGTCATCGCGTTCTCGAGGATCTCGCGGTCATCTTCGTCCATCGAACGATCGACCAGGTGGACGGTGCGACCAATGATCCGACCGAAACGCACCCGAAAGCGCACGATGGCGGCGCGACTGCCCTCACTCGCGAGGGCGATCACGTCGAGATTCGAGTGGTCATCCAGCACCACACTCTGAGCGCTCGCGGCGCGCTCAAGGGCCGCGAGTCCGTCGCGGGCCTTAGCGGCGGCCTCGTAGTGCTGTTGCGCGGAGGCTTCGTCCATCTGGTGCTGGAGAAGATCGCGCAGTTGACGTACGTCGCCCTCGAAGAAGCGCGCCCACGACGATGAGAGCTCCTGGTAGCCGTCGGGGTCGATCTTGCCCACGCACGGTCCGGAACATTTACCGATGTCGAAGAGCAAGCACGGTCGGTTGATGCGCTGTTGGTAGTTGAACTTGTGCTTCGAGCACGAGCGCAGCGGAAAGGCTTGCAATAGTTCGTCCATCGTCACCCGCAGTGCCCGTACGTCGACGAAGGGGCCGAAGTAGCGAACGCCCTTCACGTGTTGACCACGCGTGGTGTAAGGCGCCGCGAAGGGCGTGCGCGAGTCGAGCGCCACGAAGGGGAAACTCTTGTCGTCCTTTAAACGCATGTTGTAGCGCGGCTGATTCTCCTTGATGAGCTCGTTCTCCAAGATCAGCGCGTCGAGTTCGTTCGGCGTGACGATCCACTCCACCGCCGTCGCCTCCTCCATCAGGAGTTGCGTCTTTTGACTGAGTCCCTCCGCGCGCTGGAAGTAACTCGAGAGGCGCTGAGTGAGGACGCGCGCTTTGCCCACGTAGATGATGGTGCCGCGCTCGTTCTTAAAGAGGTAGCAACCACTCTGACGCGGGATGCCCGAGGGCTTCGCCAGCATTAGGCCCGACCGTTACCGGTGAGCACCTCTCGAAGCACCGTGCCCGTGGCGGTCTCGAGCTTGGCGATGTCTTCGGGCGTCCCCTCGCCCACCACCAAGCCGCCACGGCGACCGCCCTCGGGACCGAGGTCAATCACCCAGTCCGCGGTCTTGATGACGTCGAGATTGTGTTCGATCACGAGCACCGTGTTACCCTGATCGACCAAACGGTGAAGTACCTGCAGAAGACGATTGACGTCCTCGAAGTGCAGTCCCGTCGTCGGTTCGTCGAGTACGTAGAGCGTGTGACCGGTGGGGCGTCGCGCTAATTCCGTCGCTAACTTCACCCGCTGTGCTTCGCCACCCGAGAGCGTCGGCGCCGGTTGGCCAAGTCGCACGTACCCGAGTCCCACGTCCACCAGGCTCTGTATGTGGCGGAGAATGAGCGGCTGACGGTCGAAGAACTCGAGCGCCTCGGCGATGGGCATCGCCAACACGTCGGCAATGGACTTGCCGCGGTAGAGGATCTCGAGCGTCTCGCGGTTGTAGCGCGCACCGTCACAGACGTCACAGTTCACGTAGACGTCGGGTAGAAAGTGCATCTCGATCTTGATGGTGCCGTCCCCGGCGCACGCCTCGCAGCGTCCACCCTTCACGTTGAAGGAGAAGCGTCCTTGCTGATAGCCGCGAACCTTCGCCTCTTGGGTCTCGGCGAAAAGCTTTCGTATCTTGTCGAAGACCCCCGTGTACGTCGCGGGATTCGAACGAGGCGTTCGGCCAATGGGTTGTTGGTCGACGGCGACAACCTTGTCGAGGTTCTTCACGCCGAGAATCGTGTCGTGCTCAGCGGCTTTGGTCTTCGCCCGATTGATCTGTCGTTCGAGCGACGCGAGGAGAATCGCGTTAATGAGTGAGGACTTACCCGAACCCGACACGCCGGTGACGGCCACGAAATCACCGAGGGGGATATCGACATTGACGTTCTGGAGGTTGTTCGCTCGCGCACCCTTGATGGTGAGTCGTTTGCCGTCGCCGAGTCGCCTCGTCTCGGGAACGGCGATGGACTTCGCGCCCGAGAGGTACTGACCGGTGAGCGAGCGCTTGTTCTTCAACAACGCCTCGTAGGTACCCGCGTGCACGACCTCGCCGCCGAACTCCCCGGCACCCGGCCCGATGTCCACGATGAAGTCGGCGAGCCGGATGGTCTCCTCGTCGTGCTCGACGACGATGACCGAGTTGCCGAGGTCGCGCAGGCGCTCGAGCGTGGCGATGAGACGACGGTTGTCGCGTTGATGCAAACCAATCGAGGGTTCGTCGAGGACGTAGAGGACGCCCACGAGGTAGCTGCCGATCTGACTCGCGAGACGAATCCTCTGTGCCTCGCCACCCGAGAGTGTCGCCGAAGCACGGCTCAGGGTTAGATAGTCCAGTCCCACGTCCATCAGGAAGGTCAGTCGCTCGACGATCTCCTTTATCACCTGGTGAGCAATGGTCTCCTCGCGTTTGGTGAGGGTCAACGCGTGAAAGAAGTCAATTGCTTCGTCGATGGTGAAGGAGTTCACATCAGCGATGTTGCGTTCGTGCACCCGCACCGCCAACACCTCTGGCTTCAGTCGCTGTCCGTGACAGGCGTGGCACTCCACCTCGCGCATGAACTGCTCGGCCTGCTCGCGTGACCAGTCACCGTCGGCCTCGTTGCGCTTGCGCTCCAACCACTCGACGATGCCGTTGTAGGTCGTCTCGTAACTGCGCGTGCGCCCGTAACGGTTCTTGTACTTGACGGGCACCGTCTTGGAGTCGACGCCGTAGAGGACGAGTTTTCGGTCCTTGGCCCGTAACTTCTTCCACGGCGTGTCGACGTCGAAGCCACCGAGGGTCGCAATGCCGCCGATAAGTCGTTCGAAGTACTTGAAACGCGCACCGGCCCAAGGCGCGAGTGCGCCGTCGGCCAGTGACAACGTGTCGTCGGGTACGACGAGGTCGGGGTCCACTTCGTATCGTGTGCCGAGTCCCGTGCACACCGGACAGGCGCCGTAGGGCGAGTTGAAGGAGAAGTCGCGCGGTGCCAATTCACCGAAGCTGATCCCGCAGTCGCTACAGGCCATCTTCTCGGAGAACTGCACCATCTCGTCGTTATCCAAGAAGAGAAACTTGACGACGCCCTTGGTGAGTTTGAGGGCCGCTTCCACCGACTCGGTCAGTCGTTGGCGGTTGTTCTTCTTCACGCTCAAACGGTCGAGTACTACGTCGATGGTGTGCTTCTCGTAGCGCGCCAAGGTCAACGAGTCGCGTTCGGAAAGCTCCATCACCACGCCGTCGACGCGTACGCGAGAGAAACCCTGTCCCGCAAGTTCGTTCAATAAGGTGCTGTACTCCCCCTTGCGACCCTCCACCACGGTCGCCAAGACGAGAAACCGTTCACCGTCACTTCGTGCGAGCACCTGGTCGACGATCTGTTGAGGCGTCTGACTCGAAATGGCCTTGCCGCAGTTCGGGCAGTAGCGCACACCGATGCGCGCAAAAAGGAGTCGCAAGTAGTCGTGGATCTCGGTGATGGTCCCCACCGTCGAGCGCGGGTTCCGCGACGCGGACTTTTGATCGATGGAAATCGCCGGCGAGAGACCCTCGATGAACTCGACGTCGGGCTTGTCCATCTGTCCGAGAAACTGACGGGCGTAGGCCGAAAGGCTCTCCACGTAGCGCCGCTGTCCCTCAGCGTAAATGGTGTCGAAGGCCAGCGAGGATTTACCCGATCCCGAGAGTCCCGTGAAGACCACCAACTGGTCGCGGGGGATCTCCACGGAGAGGTTTTTTAGGTTATGAACCCTCGCTCCCTGGACCCGAATCGACTTAGACATAGGGGGAATCTACCGGTTCCTCGACACTTATCAAGCCGTCGCTCGTAGCGAGGGCCTGGCGCTGCAGGTTCTGCAACGTGTCGCGGAGCACGGCCGCCTCCTCGAAACGAAGGTCGCCCGCGGCGACCAACATTGCCTCTTCGACGCGGGCAATCTCGAGGCTCAGATCGTCGGGCAGGACCCCGTCGAGGGACGAAACCCCGTGGACCTTCGAAGTGACTTCGCGGGGTGCTTCGCTGCGCAGGCGATTCAAGATGTCCGCCACGTTCTTCATGACGGTTTGAGGCTCGATGCCGTGTTCTTCGTTATAGGCGCTCTGGAGCAGTCGTCGTCGCTCGGTGAGTGAGATCGAAGCGCGCATCGAGTCAGTCATGCGGTCCGCGTAGAGGATAGCCCGACCGTTGGAGTTTCGCGCCGCGCGTCCGATCGTCTGGGTGAGGGCGCTGCGCGAGCGCAAGAAGCCCTCTTTGTCGGCGTCGAGAATCGCCACGAGCGACACCTCAGGTAGGTCGAGGCCTTCGCGCAGCAGGTTGATGCCGACCAGGATGTCGAATTCGCCGAGTCGCAGTGAACGCAGGATCTCGATGCGCTGAATGGTGTCGATATCACTATGGAGATACTGGACGCGGTAACCCCCCTTGGCGAGAAAGGCGGTGAGGTCTTCGGCCATGCGTTTGGTGAGCGTCGTGATGAGGGCTCGCTCACCTCTCGCGATGACGACGTCGAGACGACTTCGCAGATCGTCTATCTGATTCTTCGTGGGCACGACGAACACTTCGGGATCGAGGAGACCCGTCGGACGAATCACTTGCTCCACGATCTGATCGGAGTGCTCGATTTCGTACGGACCGGGCGTCGCCGAGACGAAGACCATCTGAGGCACGATCTCCATGAACTCGTCGAAGTTCAACGGACGGTTGTCGAGCGCGCTGGGCAGACGAAAACCGTGTTCGACGAGAGTCAGTTTCCTCGATCGGTCCCCGGCGTACTGACCGCGTACCTGGGGAACCGCGACGTGGGATTCGTCGATGACGACGAGCATGTCATCGGGGAAGTAGTCGAGCAGCGTAAAGGGTCGCTCGCCGGGACTTCGCCCGTCGAGGTGGGCCGAGTAGTTCTCGATACCCGCGCAGATCCCCGTCTGTTCGAGCATCTCGAGGTCGTGTTCGGTTCGCGAGCGAAGGCGTTGCGCCTCCAGGAGCTTTCCTTCGGCCTGGAAGATCGCTAACTGTTGTTGGAGCTCTGCCTCGATCGTCTGACCCGCGCGTTGGAGCGTGGCGAGACTCGCCGCGTAGTGCGACGCCGCGAAGAGCGTGAACTCCTTCACCGAGCCGCGACTCTCTTGGGTCACGGGATTGAAGAACGAAATCTCCTCAATCACGTCGTCGAAGAAGGACACCCTCACGGCCTCGTTGCTGTAGGCGGGCTGGACTTCGAGGGTGTCGCCCTTCATTCGAAAACTCCCCCGATCGACGACCAACTCGTTGCGGCTGTACTGCATTTCGACGAGGCGGCGCAGCAGCGCTCGCTGTTCGAATCGCGCACCCACCTCCAACGGCAACATCCGCTCGCGGTACTCGAGGGGCGAACCGAGTCCGTAGATGCACGACACCGACGCCACAACGATGGTGTCGCGATGGGTCAAAAGCGACGAGGTCGCGGCGTGGCGCAGGCGGTCGATCTCTTCGTTGACCGAACTGTCCTTTTCGATGTAGGTGTCGGTGCGAGGAATGTAGGCCTCGGGTTGGTAGTAGTCGTAGTACGAAACAAAGAACTCGACACGGTTCTTGGGCAACATGTCTCGTAGCTCCGAGGCCAACTGCGCGGCCAGCGACTTATTGGGTTCGAGGATCAACGTGGGGCGTTGCACTTGTTCGACCAACCAGGCGATGGTCGCGGTCTTGCCGCTTCCGGTGATGCCCTCGAGGGTCTGGTAGCGAAGTCCGTCCTCGACGCCCTGGGTCAGCGCGGCGATCGCTGTGGGTTGGTCGCCCGCGGGCTGAAACGGCGATTCGACGAGAAAGTCAGTCACTGCGCACCTGTTTCGGCGAGGTTCGCGTCGAGTTGCGCGAAAAGATCGTCGAGCGTGCCGTTGTTCCACAACACGCGGTCGGCGAGAGATTCGAGCTCTTTGTTACTCATCTGCGCGGCAAGACGAGCGCGTGCGTCGTGTTCGTCGAACCCGCGCTGCTCCAACAATCTGGAAAGGGCGATCGCGGGATCGACCAGGACGGCCCAGACCTCGTCAAGGCGAAAGGCCTCGCGGTGTTCAGGTCGAAAGAGCGGCAGCTCAATGAAAACTAACTCCGCGACCGTGGTGTCGAGTTCGCGAACGATCTCGTTGCCGATATAGCCGTGCGTGATGTGGTTCAGTCGTCGAAGCGCGCTGGCGTCGTGGAACGCGACGTCCGCCATGAACTTTCGGTCGAGCTCACCCGCCGGCGTGAGGACGGCCGTGCCGAACGCGTCACGTAACGCGGTCCACGCGGGCTCACCCTTTCGAACGACATCCCGCGCCACCACGTCGGCATCGATGACCGGCCAGCCCAAGGACGCGAGTCGCTCCGAAAGGACGGTTTTACCCGCCCCGATACCGCCCGCAAGGACAACTCTTTTCACACGACCACGGTACTCATAGCCACTGACATCCCAGCCGGAGCACAGTGAGGGTTACTCGTCGGTACGCCGTCGTTGGCTAATGTCCTTAAAGGTTCCAGAGGGGGAACGTTGGCTCGATATTTAGTGCGGCGACTGATCACGCTGATCGTCATCGTCTTCATCATCACCGTGGGAGCCTTCTACCTCATCCACCTTTTACCAGGGGATCCGGCGGTCGTAATTCTCGGCACCGGCGACAGCCCATCGAATCGGGCGAAGCTGTATCACCAGCTCGGACTCAACAAGCCGATTTTTGAGCAGTACTTCATATGGATAAAGAACGTTGTGAGAGGAAACCTCGGGACGTCCTTCATCTCGCAGACCACGGTCTGGAGCACGATCAAGACCGCCCTTCCCATCGACGTCGAGATCATCGTCCTTAGTCAGATACTGGCCTTCGCCGTCGCCATTCCTACGGCAATGCGCAGCGCCCGTAAGCCCGACGGCTGGTTGGACCGAATCCTCAGTGCCGGCAGTTTCACGCTTCTCTCCATTCCTTCCTTCGTCATGATCGTGCTACTCGTCCTGTTCGTCGCCATCAAGCTCGGCATTCCGCACACGGGCCCCTCGTCGTACGCCTCCTTCAGTTCCGATTGGATCGCGAACCTCGAGAGCCTCGCGCTACCCTCGTTCACTCTGGCGGTGGGCAGTTACGTGGTCTACTACCGGGTGCTGCGAAGTGACCTGATCGCGACCTTGCAAGAGGAGTTCATCACCATGGCGCGCTCCAAGGGCATCAGCCAGCGACGCATCATGTGGCGCCACGCCTTTCGACCCTCGTCGGTGGCACTCCTCGGCACCGCGGGAGTCAATATCGGTGGACTCCTGGCCGGTGGCTTCATCGTGCAGTACCTCTTGAGCATCCCCGGCCTGGGCTACACCCTGATCGCCTCCATAGGTCGAAGCGACTACCTGGTCGTCCAGGGCATCGTGCTCGTCGTCTCCGTCGGGGTCATCCTCATCAACTTCGCCTTCGACTTCATCATCAATATTGTCGACCCGAGGATCAGTCGTGAGTAGCTCAATAGAAGTCAATGAGATGGTGGAGGAGGCGTCGGTCCACGATCGTCCCGAGCGAAAGAGACGACTCGGGCTGCTGTTTTGGACCTGCGTAGGTTGGATCGTTCTCATCGTCCTCGCCGCCATCCTCGCCAACGTGCTCCCCCTGCAGAACCCTCTTTTTCAGAACTACGCCACGGTAAACGCGGGTCCTTCACTACACCACCTCTTTGGCACCGACGACCTCGGTCGCGACATCTTCTCCCGGATCGTCTTTGGTTCAAGGGTCTCGATCGAGGTCAGTCTCGGGGCCATGGTCATCGGCTTTGGTGTCGGCGCGCCGCTAGGAATGTTGGCGGCGTACCGGAGAGGAAAGTTCGACGCCATCTTGTCATCGGTCATGTACGTCTTTCTCGCCTTTCCCGCCATCATCGCCACGATCGCGGTGCTCTCGTTCTGGACGCCCCGGTCGCTGCTCAAGATCATCATCGTGATCGGCGTCGCGTCGATCCCCCTCGTGTACCGCGTTATTCGTAGCGCCGCGATGACCATCGCGACCAAGGACTACGTCGTCGCGGCCAAGGTCCAAGGCGCAACCGACCGACGCATACTCATGAAGGAACTATTGCCCAACGTCGCGCCGGTCGGCATCTCCTTCCTGCTGGTCGGCATCGCGACGGTCGTCACGCTCGAGGGATCGCTCGCCTTCCTCGGACTTTCGGTGAACGCCCCGACGCCGTCGTGGGGCAACATGATCAACGAGAGCCTCGCGAACTTGCAGACCAATCCCTGGCTCGCGATCTTCCCCTCACTCGCGATGTGCCTTTTCTTACTGTGTTTGAACTTCATTGGTGACCGACTTCGTGCTCACTTCGACGTCTCCGAGGGCAAACTGTGAGCCAAGAACAGCGACTTCTCGTCGTCAAGGATCTCGCCACGACGTTTCACACCCCTTCGGGACCACTGGTGGCCGTGGGTGGCGTCTCGTTCGACCTTAAGCAAAACGAGACGCTCGGCATCGTCGGCGAGTCGGGTTCAGGTAAGACGGTCCTCTCACGCACGATCATGGGGCTTCAGCCGCGCACCAATGTCGAAGTGAGTGGTTCGGTGCTCTTGAACGGCTTCGAGGTCGTGGGAGCCAGCGAAAAGGACAAGCGAGACATCTGGGGCCTCGAAGTGGCCATGATCTTCCAAGATCCCATGACGTCGCTCAATCCCGTGATGCGAATCGGCAAGCAGATCGATGAGATCTTGCGCGTGCGTCTCGGCATGGATCGCCCGGCCGCGAAGGCGAGAGCTATCGAGCTGCTCGATCTCGTGGGCATTCCCTCACCGACGGAGCGCTACAACGTCTTTCCCGGGGAGCTCTCCGGCGGCATGCGCCAGCGCGTCGTCATCGCGACCGCGCTCGCTGGTTCACCCAAGTTGTTGATGGCCGACGAGCCGACGACGGGTCTCGACGTGACGATTCAGGCTCAGATCTTGAACCTGCTCGAAGAGTTGAAGGAGAAAATGAAGATGTCCGTCGTACTCGTCACCCACGACCTAGGCGTGGTCGCGACGAGGACCTCGCGGATCATCGTGATGTACGCCGGGCGGATCGTCGAGATGGGCGCCACACGCGACGTCTTCACCCAGCACCGCATGCCCTACACCCGGGCGCTGCTCGAGGGATCGCCGAAGGTCTCCAATCCCTCACACACCCGTCTTCTCGCTATTCCCGGACGACCGCCGAACCTACTCAACCTTCCCAACGGCTGCAGTTTCGCGCCGCGTTGCTCTTTCGCGACCGATCGATGTCACCAAGAGCGACCGGAACTCGAAGCTACCAGCGCACCGGGTCACACGTTCGCCTGTTGGAACCCCCTACCCGTGAAGGAAAGGGCGTCGGCGTGAGCGACTCCACCCAGCCCCTCTTGAAGGTCCGTGACCTCACGATCACTTTCGGTTCGCACCGACGCAAACTCAGCGCGGTCGCCGGCATAAGTTTCGATATCTACGAGGGCGAGACGCTCGGCCTCGTCGGCGAGTCGGGGTGCGGCAAGTCCACCACCGGCAAAGCGCTCATGCGCATCGTCGAGCCCTCGAGCGGAACGATCGAGCTCGAGGGGATCGAGCTCACCACCAAAAAAGGCAAGGACCTTCGAAACTTTCGAACGCGCATGCAGATGATCTTTCAAGATCCGATCAGTTCACTCAACCCTCGTCGTCGAGTGAAGGACATCGTTGCCGAACCCTTGGACTGTTGGAAGACCGTCGAAGGCGCCGAACGTGAGGCCCTCGTGAACGATCTCTTGAGCAAGGTCGGCATCGACCCCGTCGCCTACGGCGACCGCTACGCCCGTCAGTTCTCGGGCGGCCAGTGTCAGCGCATCTCGATCGCTCGCTCGCTCGCCATGCGACCGAAGTTGTTGATCTGTGACGAGATGGTCTCAGCCCTCGACGTGTCCGTGCAGGCGCAGATCCTGAATCTCTTAGAGGATCTGAAGGCCGAGTACGGGTTGACCTTGTTGTTCATCGCCCACGACCTCGCGGTCGTGAAGAACGTCTCGGACCGCGTGGCGGTCATGTACCTGGGCAAGATCTGTGAGATCGGACCGTCGGACACGCTCTACGAGTCGCCCGAACACCCCTACACCAAGTTCCTCTTGGGCGCGGCCCTCGAGGCCGATCCCGACTCACCGATTCATGGCGACGTCTTGAGCGGCGAACCACCGAGTCCATTGAATCCACCGAGCGGTTGCCGGTTTCGAACCCGTTGTCCGAACGCCACCGACAAGTGCGCGAACGAAGAACCCCAACTCGTCGAGATCGCGACCGGTCACCAAGTGGCCTGTCACTACCCACTGTCCACGCTCGTTCGTAAGTAGAGCGCAGCCCCACGTAGGGGCGGCGCACGACGAACGACGTGCTACTCGCTCGGAGTTTCCGTCTCGGTGTCGTCGGTGACTTCGATCGTCACCGTCAACTCAACGTCCTCGGGTGCAGCGGCTTCGTCAGTTGCGACGGCGCCTTCACTCTCGTCCGCGCTCTTCGGAGCGACCTCGGTGGCGTACTCGGCCCACGCGGCCTGCGCCTCGGTCTCGGGGGTGAACTCGCCGTACTCGATGGAACCGATGTAGTTCCCTTCGCTGTCGTAGGCGTGTGAACCGAAGGCTTCGCGGTACTCCTCGGAGACCTCGCCACCGTCGGCGGCCTGCTTGATGGACAAGCTGATACGACGACGGGCCGTGTCGAGTTCGATGATCTTGACCCAGAGTTCTTCGCCGGCCGTGACGACCTGGTCGGGTGACTCGACGTGGTGTGCGGCCATCTCTGAGATGTGCACGAGTCCCTCGATCCCCTCGCCCACCTGAATGAAGGCCCCGAAGGGCACCAACTTGGTGACGCGGCCGTAGACCAACTGGTCAACGGCGTGACTGTCCGCGAAGACCTGCCACGGGTCGGACTGGGTGGCCTTCAGTGAGAGCGAGATGCGCTCCTTGGAGAAGTCCACGTCGAGGACCTCGACGTCCACTTCGTCACCAACGGCGACGACTTGACTCGGGTGGTCGATGTGCTTCCAACTGAGCTCCGAGACGTGAATCAACCCGTCCATGCCGCCCAGGTCCACGAAGGCACCGAAGTTGACGACCGAGGAGATGACGCCGTGACGACGCTCGCCGGGCTTGAGGTTCGACAAGAAGTCCCCACGCTGTTCCTTCTGGGTCTCTTCGAGCCAGGCGCGGCGCGAGAGCACCACGTTGTTGCGGTTGCGGTCGAGTTCGATGATCTTCGCCTCGACAGTCTTGCCGATGTAGGGCTGGAGTTCGCGGACGCGACGCAGCTCGACGAGCGACGCGGGCAAGAAGCCGCGAAGACCGATGTCGACGATGAGTCCACCCTTGACGACCTCGATGACGACACCCTTGACGACCTCGTCGCGGTTCTTCAACTCTTCGATGTTGGCCCAGGCCTTCTCGTACTGTGCGCGCTTCTTCGAAAGGACGAGTCGTCCCTCCTTGTCTTCCTTCTGGAGGACCAGGCACTCAATGCGCTCGCCCATCGAAACGATCTCCGAGGGGTCGACGTCATTGCGGATGGAGAGTTCGCGCGAGGGGATGACGCCCTCGGATTTGAAACCAATGTCGAGCAGGACTTCGTCGTGGTCGATCTTGACGACGGTGCCGATCACCAAGTCGCCGTCTTCGAATTCGAGGACGCTGTCGCCCACGAGAGAGGTGAGGTCGGTACCGACCAGGTTGTCTTCGGTGATGACGCGCGGGATGTAGTTCCCAGATTCGTCAAAGGTTCCCATTTGTTGGGTGGAGAGGAGGCTCGTGCCGTCCGACATGCGTACTTCTTTCGTTTGACCGCACCGGGGTCTAACTAGTCAATAGGGCTGGGTCGCCGGTGTTAACCCAGGTGACAACTCTAGCACCGAGGCTCCTAGCCCTTCGCGGCCGCCCAGTTCTCGCCCCAGTTCAGTGACACCTCAAGCGGCACGCTGAGGGCGGCGGCGTTGGTCAGCGCGTCGATCATGATCTCACTGACGCGCTCTTTCTCACTCGGCGGCGCCTCGACGACGACTTCGTCGTGCACTTGGAGGATCAGACGGGCTTCGAGTTTCTCGGCGTTCAGCTGACGGTCGAGGCGCACGAGCGCGGACTTGAAGATGTCGGCCGCGAGCCCCTGGATGCCGGCATTCATCGCCTGGCGTTCGGCGGCTTGGCGCTGGGGACCGACGGCCGTGGCGAGGTCGGGGAAAGGTCGGATCCGCCCGAATTCCGTGCGCGAGTACCCCCGATTTCGGATCTCCTTCACAATGTTGTCCAAGTAGTTACGCAGACTCGGGAAGCCCTCGAAGTACTTGTTCATGATCTCTTTCGCGGCACTGACGGGAACACCGAGACGTTGGCTGAGCCCGAAGGCCTCCATGCCGTACGCGAGGCCGTACGAGACGGCCTTGGCGCGTTCGCGCTGTTCGTTGGAGACCTCGTCGGGCGTGACGCCAAAGACCGAGGCGGCGATCGTGCGGTGCACGTCCTCGTGTGACGCGAAGGCCGCGAGCAGTCCCTGGTCTTGCGACAGGTGCGCCAAGATTCGCAGTTCGATCTGGTTGTAATCCGAGACCGCGAGCAACCACCCTTCGCTCGGGATGAAGGCGTAGCGCAGTCGCCGTCCCTCCTTGGAGCGGACGGGAATGTTGTGCAGGTTGGGATTCTCCGACGAGAGACGGCCAGTGCGCGCGACGACCTGGCTGAACGTCGCGTGGATCCTCTCGTCGGGACCGACGGCGTCAATGAGTGGTGCGCCGTAGGTGCTGCGCAGTTTCTCCACTTCGCGGTAACGAAGAATGAGCGGGATGATGCGGTGATCGTCTTGGATCGCCTCGAGACTCGTCGCATCCGTCGAGAAGCCCGACTTGATCTTCTTCACCGCGGTGAGACCCAACTCGCTGAAGAGGACCGTCTGGAGTTGCTGGGGCGAGTTGACCTTGAACTCGTGGCCGGCGACTTTTTGGATCTCGAGGTCGAGTTCTTTGGCTTCGGTGCTGAACTCGTCGGCGATGGTCTTCAGCAGCGCCGCGTCCACGCGAATACCACGCGCCTCCATGCGCGCGAGCACCGCGACGAGGGGTAGCTCGACCTCTTCATAGATGCGATTGAGCTCCCACCGGTCGATCTCGGTGCGCAACACCTCTCGGAGGTGCGCGATGAGTTGGACGTCGTGAATCAACGTCTCGTCGCTCGTCGCACTGAACAACGACGGCCGTGCGTCAGTAATGGGTTCGCCGAGGAAACGGTTCGCCACGTCCGCGAGGTCGTAGTGCCCACTGATGGCGTCGACGAGAAAGGCCATGATCGCCGTGTCGTCGGCCGGTTCGCGCAGCGTTACCCCTCGTTCGTCGCCGAGCCGGTACAGGCGCTTAATGTCGTGCCCGGCGAGCGCCACGTCATCGACTCCCAGAAAGAACTCCTCGAGATCGACGACAGCGATCGAACCCGACGCCGCGTTCAAGACCGCGGCGCGCTCGTCACTAAAGGCCACGACTGGACCCGACGTGCCAATCAGCACTGCCGCGAGCGACGACTCGTGCTTGAACGTCGCCGCCTTCTTCGCGGGTGCCTTGGGCGCCACGGCCTCACCCTGAGCAGAGGGCTCGCCGAGCAGGCCCGCCTTCATCAGTTTGTTCATGCGCACGCTCATCGAGTTCATTTCGAAGCGTTCGAAGAACGTCTCCACTTCCTGGCGGCTCCAGCCGCCGAGGGTCAGATCGTCCAACGTGAAGTCGAGCGGCACGTCGCGCACGAGTCGCATGACCATTTCGTTATTGCGAGCGCGTGCTTCGTACGTGAGGAGATTCTCTCGCAACTTGGGTGTCAACTCGTCAACGTGGGCGTAGAGGTCGTCGAAGTCGCGGTACTGCGCGAAGAGTTTCGCTGCCGTCTTCTCCCCCACGCCCGGCACGCCGGGCAAGTTGTCCGAGGCATCACCGCGCAACGCCGCAAGAAGTGGATAACGCGCTGGCTCGATGCCGCACCGCTCGAAGATGCCCGCCTCGTCGTAGAGCGAGTAGTCCGACACTCCGCGACGGTTGTAGAGCACTTTGATGAAGGGGTCCTCGACAAGTTGAAATGTGTCTCGATCCCCGGACACGACCAAAACGGGGATCTGAGCTTCGCGACCCCAGGTCGCCAGCGTCGCCAGCACGTCGTCAGCCTCGAAGTGGTGGACGCCGAGTACGGGGATGTGGAGGGTCTCGCACATGGTGCGGATGAGATCGAACTGGTGTTCAATCTCGGGCGGAGTCTCGGCACGACCGCCCTTGTAGTCCTCGGTCAGGGTGTCGCGAAACGTACCACCGGGCAGATCGAAGGCAACGGCCAACGCGCGGGGGTTCTGCGAACCCACCAACGACACCAGCATCGACGCGAAGCCGTGCAGCGCGTTCGTGACGACACCCGTCGACGTCTGTATGTCGGTGGGCAGTGCGAAGAATGCACGAAAGGCGAGCGACATTCCGTCCAACAGCACGAGGGGCCGCTGGTCGGCGACCTCAGCCAACGAACTCACCTCTGAGGATCTGTTGAGCGACGTCGCGCATTCGGGTGCGTGCGCGCATGGCGGACTGCTGGATGACCTCAAAGGCCGCCGGCTCGTCGAGGCCGCGTTCGGCCATCAGCATCTCCTTGGCTCGTTGCACAATCTCTCGGGTCTCGATCTTGTCGTCGGCACTCGGGGCTTCGTGTGTGACGAGTGGTTCGCTGGCCGTGGGATTAAGAATCGCCGCGAGCTTGGGCAAGATCTCGCTACTACGAAAGGGCTTGACCAAATACGCGGCCACGCCCGCGTCACGCGCGCTCTCAATGAGCGTGCGCTGGCTGAACGCAGTCAACAAGACGACGACAGTCGACGAACCCTTCAAGGTCCGCGCGACTTCTACGCCGTCAAGGCCGGGCATCTTGATGTCCAAGAGTGCAAGGTCGGGTTGGTGCTGCTGAATCATTGCCAGTGCGTCGTCGCCGCGCGCGGCTTCACCCACCACCAGATAGCCGTCACCCTCCAAGATCTCCTTGAGGTCCAATCGGATGATCGACTCATCGTCGGCAATCACCACGCGCTTATCCATTGTCATCCTTCGGTGTCCATTCGCGCAGTAGTTCATCACGCGCCGTCACGAGCTCTCGCACTTCCCCCGATCGACGAAGCATCTCGGCGTTGGCGACCATCACGTGACGGGAGAGTTCATCGTATTCCTTGGACTGCAGTGGCGTCTCGGATACCAGGGCGCGAATCCTCGCGTCGTCCAAGGCGTCGTTCCACACTTCGACCTGTTCTTCCAGCACCGCGAGGCTCTCACGGGCCTGCGCCAACTGGCGTTGCACGTCCACAAGACGACGCTTCACGAGACGAGATCCCATACATTTCAGTCTACGACTCGATTTCTCAGGTTACAGAGAGGCGTCGCGCGCCCTCGAGCATCACCGTCGACGGTTCGACGCCAAAACTCGCCGCGACGCTGGCCACCTCCGCGACGGTGCTTCCCCCTAACGCCACGTCGCCGAGATCACTCGGTTCATGGACGCAACTGTTCGCGAGGAGTTGGTGAACGCGGCGCGCGAAGGGTGACTCGAAGAATCCCCCGAGGTACGCGCCGAGTCCGAGTTCGTCGGCTCGGGCGAACATCGCTCTCGCGTTCGCCAGTCCCCCGACACGCGCCGGCTTCACACAGACCATCGTGGCCGCTTGGTACGAGGCGATCTGCTTCAGGTCGCGCAGGGAGCGCACGCCTTCATCAAGGCTGAGGGGCACGTCCAATCGTTGGGCCAGTTGGGCGTGGTCCGCGAGATTCCCCACGGCGTAGGGCTGTTCCACGGCGCCGATCGTGGCGACCTCGCGGATCTGTTCGACGTGACGAAGGACGTCGTCGTCGGTGAGGGCCGAACAGTTGTAGTCGACCAGTACCGGGACGCTGAGTTGCGCGAGTCGGTCCATTGCTCGTTCAGTCAGATCTCCCGGCGCGATCTTCACGCGAACGCGAGCCAGATTCTCGTCGACGCGCCATTCGGTGTCGTCGTCCAGCAGCGAGAAGGTGGCCTGTCGCGGCGTCTCGAATCGTTGCGGCCAGAGATCTTCGACTGCGCCGGACGCGACGCGAAGTTCGCGGTCGAGCATCGCCATCTCTACGAGCGCCGCAGCGGCGTTGCTCGGGGGTGTCGCGGCCCCGAGTCGCGCGACGCGACTCCATGACGGCAGTGAGCCTTCGCGCGTGATGACGTCCTCCAAACGCGCGAGCGCGAATCGGGTGGCTTCGACCACGTCGTCAAAGCCCGGATCGCCATTCAGCTCCTCGGGCTGGGGCGCGACTTCGCCGAAGCCCGCGACGCCGTCATGATCAAGGCGCAAAAAGAGTCGCGAGCGACTCTGGTGGTCCTGCGCACTCGCTCGTATCGGACGCTCGAGAACGATGTCTTGTCGGTACAGCGTCACGTTCATCTCCGTCACCTTACGGTTAACTGCTACCGTGGTCGCCGCAGCCCGGATGGCGGAATTGGCAGACGCGGAGGCCTCAAAAGCCTTTACTCGAGAGGGTGTGTGGGTTCGAGTCCCACTCCGGGCACTGTTACCTTTACAACATGATGGAACTGTCGACCCCTCCGTTTCGTGACGACGTCGTCGCACTTTTTCCGGGCCAAGGTTCGATCAGTGGTGGCGCTGGAGTCCCGTGGCGATCGTCACACCACTGGACACTGGTGGAGCAAATCAGTGAGGCAGCTGGTGTCGACGTGTCGGCGCTCTTACTCAGTGCCAGCGACGAAGACGTCGTGCGAACCGATCGCGCGCAACTGGCCACCTTCGCCCTGTCGCTCGTGGGTTATCGCGAGTTACTCGATATCGGGATCCGTCCGCGCTACCTCGTGGGCCACAGTCTCGGTGAGTTCTCCGCCCTCGTCGCTTCGGGACTTCTCTCGCTCGACGAAGGCGCGCGACTCATCGGGGTTCGCGGCGGCGCCATGGCGCGGGCCGCGGCGGCCCAGGAAGGATCGATGGTGGCCGTCATGGGTGGTGACGACGACGCGCGCGCGGCATTAGGTGCCGTCGAAGACGTATGGGTGGCCAACGTCAACGGCACGAGTCAGATCGTCGTGAGTGGTACGCGCGCGGGACTCGACGACCTCTTAGCTCGCCACAGAGAGCTCGGATGGCGACGCGCGACGCCGCTACCGGTCGGTGGCGCCTTTCACTCTCCGCTCATGACGCCAGCCCAGGCGGAGTTTGACGAAGCACTGGCGGCCACGACCTGGGGTTCGACCGAGGCGGTGTTGATCTCCAACGTCGACGCGAAGGCGCACGCTTCCGCTGAAGAGTGGCGCGAACTGCTGCGCCGTCAACTCACGTCGCCGGTCGAGTTCTTGGACACGACGCTCGCACTGCCCGAAAGCGTGCGCGTCACGATCGAGATGCCACCAGGGGGCATTCTCACCGGTCTTACTAAACGCATCCGCGACTTCGATCAACAAATCGCGCCGACCACCCTTAGCGAGTTACAGGAGATCGTCTTATGAGCCGTCACGTCATCGTTACCGGAGCCAGTCGCGGCATTGGTGCCGCGATCGCCCAGAACTTCATCGACCAAGGCGACAACGTCGTGGCGTTTTCTCGTTCCGGCCAAGCGCCAACGGGCTGCGCCAAGTCGCTGACCGTCGACGTGACCGACTCGAAAGCGGTCAACGAAGCCGTGAAGGCGGCCATCGAAGAGTTCGGACCCGTGGAGGTCGCGGTCGTCAACGCGGGCGTGACGCGCGACGGACTGGCGATGCGCATGTCGGACGAGCAGTGGCGTGACGTCTTGAGTACGAACCTCGACGGGGCTTTTTACACCGCGCGCGCCACCATGGCGTCCATGGTGCGGGCCCGCTCGGGTTCGATCATCTTCATCGGGTCGGTGTCTCCCTTCATTGGCGTGCCGGGACAGGCCAACTATTCCGCGGCGAAAGCCGGGCTCGTGGGACTCGCGCGCTCCCTCGCGAAGGAAGTGGCCTCGCGCTCGGTGACCGTCAACGTCGTGGCGCCGGGCTTGATCGACACCGACATGACGCACGACCTGGGCGCGGCGAAGGACACAATGGTGGCGATGATTCCTCTCGGTCACGTCGGACAGCCGTCCGATATCGCTGGCGTTGTCGGGTTCCTCGCCAGTAACCTCGCGCGCTACATCACCGGTGCCGTCATCGCCGTCGACGGAGGGCTCGCGATCGGTCTCTAGTGGTCTCCTTCGACGAGTCGATTGAGTACGATGGAGCGAAAGAAAAAAGGAGTTACACCATGGATCGCAACGAAGCTTTAGCGAAGTTCACTGACGACACGGTCGAAGTCTTGGCCGTCGACCCGGCGCAGGTCACTCTCGAAGCTTCCTTCGGTGACGACCTGGGCGCGGACAGTCTCGACCTCGTCGAGCTCGTCATGGCACTTGAAGAGACGTTCGACATTGAAGTTGCCGAAGACGAACTTAAAGAGATCAAAACCGTCGGCGAGGCCTTCGAACTGATCTACGCCAAGCTGTAGTGCGCGTTGCCGTCACCCCCTCGGGACCGATACAAGGTCGCCGGGTAGCCGTTACCGGTCTCGGGGCGCTCTCGTGCGCCGGCGAAGGAGTCGACGCTCTGTGGGAACTGCTGATGAAGCCCGACGGGCCCAAGTCAAAACGCATTGGCGACTTCCAGACGTCACACGTCGGCGGACCCAAGGAACTACGCCGCCTCGACCCCTTCGCGCTCTACGCCCTCGTCGCCGCCGACGAGGCGTGGAACCACAGTGGACTCGTAGGGCCCCTCACGGACGCGGGCAGCATCGTCACCACCGGCATCGGCGGACTTCAGTCAACGTTGAACCAAGGCGTGGTGCTCTTACAAAAGGGTCCCGAACGAGTCTCGCCGTTCCTCGTCCCAATGATGATGCCGAACGCCGCTACCGCGGCTGTCTCCATGCGCTTCGGCTTAGGCGGACCGTGTGAGACGGTGACGACGGCCTGCGCCGCGGGCACGCACGCCATTGGCAACGCCGCTCGCCTCGTATCGTCGGGCCGCTGTGACGTGGCCGTCGCCGGGGGCGCCGAGGCCGTCATTGTCGAGATCGCCGAAGCCGGCTTTCGCAACATGACCGCGCTCTCGAACGAAAACCTCTCGCGACCCTTCGACGTGAATCGCGACGGCTTCGTCCTGGGCGAGGGCGCGGGCGTGCTCATTCTCGAAGAGTGGGACCACGCCCTCGAACGAGGTGCAACGATCTTCGCCGAAGTCATCGGCGCCGCTTCAACGGCGGACGCCTACCACATCACCGCGCCCGACCCCACGGGGGCGGGCGCGATTCGCTGTATGCAATTGGCGCTCGTCGACGCCGAGATCACGGCGGGTGACGTCTCGCACATCAACGCGCACGGTACGTCCACGCCGCTCAACGATCTGGCCGAGGCCATCGCGGTGCACCGAGTCTTTGGCGACAACCCGCCGGCCACCACCTCGATCAAAGGTCACCTCGGACACTCGCTCGCCGCCGCCGGAGCGCTCGAGGGTGTCGCCTCAGTGCTAACGCTGCAGAACCAATTGATCCCACCCACCGCTGGCACCACCGATATCGATCCTGCGATCGACCTCGACGTCGTCATTGGCGCGCCGCGCCCCGCTGAGGTAGAGATCATCTTGTCCAACTCGTTTGGGTTCGGTGGTCACAACGGCAGTGTCGTCTTCCGACGTTTTCACGCCTAACTACAACGTCCACTCATCGAAGTGGCGCTCCACGTAAGCGTTGTCGTACGCCCAGCGCGCGTTGGCAATGAACTCACCGAGCATCACCGGGTCCTTCACACCGGGCGCGCTCTCGACGCCCGCGCGCACGTCGACCCCAAACACGGGGAAGTTCTGAACCACGTCGACGACGTTCGTCGCGTTGAGCCCTCCGGAGGCGATCAGCGGCACTCGAGGTCCTGACTCCATGAAGAGTTCGAGCGAGTCTACGAGCGCCTCGGGTTCGTCACTCTCGGGCAGAACAAGACAGGCCACCCCGTTCGGCATTCCAAGGCGCTCCGTGCCGTCGGGCACCATGCGCAACACCGTGTTCACCCGCTCGCACACGTAGCTGAGTTCGTCCGAGGTGATGGGTCCGTCGATCTGCACCGCGGTGAGTCCGATCGTGTTGGCGATCTCAACGATGCGCTGAGGAAGTTCGTTGCGAAACACGCCGACCGAACCCGCCCCCTGGGGTAGGCGGCGAACGATGTCGTGCGCCGCGCTCACCGAGATCTGACGAGGCGTCAGGGCGAAGTCGAAGCCGACGGCGCTGGCTCCCAGACCAATGGAGAAGAGCGCGTCCTCTTCCGAGGTGATCCCCGAGATCTTGATGTAGAGGCCCTCAGCCGTGAGTCGCACGTACCATCTCCATGGTTGGTACGTTACTCACGCAAGGCGATTCGACTCAGTCAACCTCTTGGACGATCACGTCGCCACTTTCGTCACTGGTCGCGCCGAGCAGCGTGCGGTGCGCGACACCCAGTCCGTCGAGGCGACCGTTCGTCATCCACGCACTCGTCACGCCCTGAGGACCCGCGGGGCCTTTCGACTTCAAGTACCTGTCGACGCTCGAGGAGTTGACGCCACGCACGTGCACAAATCGCCACGGCACGCTCGAGCCCCGAGCGTCGAGTCGACCGACCAACTCTTGACCGGTGAAGCAGCCCTTTTGAAACGAGATCGTGGCCGCCACGAACGATCGGCCGAAGCTGTGGGGAGTGAGGTTCAACGCGAACTCGCGTACGCCCGGCCAGTTAGCGCGGATCTGTTCGTCCAGCGTGGCGAAGGGTCCCTCGTCGACTTCTTCCACTTCGATGGTGCACTTCGTGCGAAGAAGGAACCGCTTCAATCGCTTGGTCGCGACCGCGGCGAGTTCTCTTGGCACGATCACGTCGAAGCCGTCCTCACGACGCTGCACGAAACAACTCGTCATGACGACGCTGTCGGGCTCGAGAATGAGTGCCCACGCGCCGTCCTCGGTGACGAGGGCCACATCTTGGCTGAGTTGGCCCTGGAGGAAGGCCTCCGTCTCGGGGCCCCGGGCCTTCAGTACCGACCACGCCAGCGTGTGCGTAGTGGTGTCGTTACCAGTCGTGCTCATGAACTATTACAGTATGCGCCAACGTGGTGAAACCCGCCGCGGACGAGGTGGTCACCAATGAGCATGCAGACGGAACTGAACACCATCACCTCGACCATGACTGAACTGTCGACGCGCATCACCACCCTCGTCGAAGCCGAGGGTGACGCCATGGCCCCCGACGTCTACGCCGAACTCGTCGCCGCCGAGCGAACGGTGGGGGCACTCCTTCGACGACTGGTCCGCGTCGCGGGGCGGGCTCTCTAAGACCCACCGGTAGTGTCTGACCATGGCTTCTCCGTGGTGGTGCGTCCTTTCGTTATCGCCACAACAGCGACTCGACGTGCTCAGCCTGCTCGATCGAACGGAGGCCCTGCTCGGGCGCGAAGCGATTGACGAGGGGCGTCGTCGCTCGGTCGTGCACGGATGGCAAGCACAGCATTGGCTCCACTATGACGAGGGCGTCTTGACCAAGTACGCGATATCGTCGGGCGAGGAACACGCCATCGTGGAGATGTGCGGTGGCGACTACGACGTCGAGCTGCTCGCGCACCTGCTCGCGGCGCACGAAGTCGTGGACTGGTGGACTCGCGGTCCCCAGTCGTGCGAGTACGTGAAGGGCAACGTCATACGAATGTTGCAACTACTTCGCGTCAAACTGCCCGTACCCGTGGAGGACGTGCCCGAGGGTGCGCTGCTGCGCAACTTCGAGCCGCATCACGACGAAGCGGCGTGGCTCGAACAGAACAACGCCGCCTTCGCGAACCACCCCGAGCAGGGCGCCTGGCACCTGGCGGACCTCGACGAGCGAACGCGCGAGCCCTGGTTCGACCCCTCGGGTTTTCTGCTCTTGGAGATCGACGGCCGGATCGCGGCGTCGTGTTGGACCAAGGTCCACGAGTTGCACCCCGACCGCTTCGGAGAGATTTACGTGGTATCGGTGCATCCCGACTTTCAGCGCCACCACCTCGGGCGCGTCATGGTGACTCAGGGTCTTAACGTCATTTGTCGTAAAGGCGTCGGCGACGCCGTGCTGTTCGTGGACGAGTCCAACGACTCCGCCAAAAAACTCTACGACTCACTTGGTTTTCGTCTAGAACGAGAAGACCGCCTCGTGCGTTTCGTTCGCGCTTAAAGCGTGTGTCCTATTTGGACCCACCGGTTTGCCTTGACCAACTGAACAATGTCGCTCAGCGGTACTTGCTC
Organism: Acidimicrobiaceae bacterium; assembly: GCA_003141815.1. Classification (GTDB taxonomy): domain Bacteria; phylum Actinomycetota; class Acidimicrobiia; order Acidimicrobiales; family RAAP-2; genus RAAP-2. The sequence goes on from PLNQ01000023.1 coordinate 38,139, forward strand.
ACCGTCCGACTTCCCAGATGATCTTTCGACTGAGTACTCGGTTCCGACCCAAGGCCCTCATCACGGTGTCGTGATGGTTGTGCGGGTGACGATCGGCTCTTCCCGCGTGCTTCGCGGTGCAGATCTGGACGATCAGGTTGTCGAGACTGAGAGCGAAGCAGTTGAAACCGGTGGCGTGTTCGCTGGCACTTCTTTGGGCAGCCAACGCGCCAGGTTGATGGCCGCGTTGAGATCGCGGTCAATGGCCAGTCCACAGACGTCGCAGGAATACGTCCGTTCCGACAGGTTGAGGTTGCTCTTGGTTCCGCCACAATCCGAGCACGTCTTGGAACTCGGGAAGAACCGATCCGCCACTCGCACGTCGACGCCGTGCCACCTGGACTTGTAGAGGATCTGCCGAGAGAGTTCTCCCATCGCGGCGTCCGAGATGGACTTGGCCAGGTGTCGGTTCCTGACCATTCCTGCGACGTTGAGGTCCTCGATCACGAGGACCTGGGCTCTGGTCACCAGAGTCTTGGACACCTGGTGGATCAGGTGCCGTCGGGTGTTGGCGACCTTTCGGTGCGTCTTGGCGAGCCAAGCTCGTGCTTGTTGGCGCCCCTTGGACCCCAGTGTGGTTCTGGCCAGAGCCTGGTTGGCCGCCTTGAGCGCGCGCTGCGCTTCTCTTAATGTTTTCACCCCCTCGAAGATCTCGAAGGGATTGCCGTTCGCGTCGGCGGCGACGGCAAGAGAGGTGATCCCCCGGTCAACCCCGACCGGAACGGTGTGACGATTAGTGCGGCTTCGCTCCGCTTGGTGAAACTCTGCGGCCACGCCGGTCAGCGAAACGGTCCAGCGACCCGCACGCTCGGTGAGCGTGGCCGAGTACACGTGGAAGCGACCGGCATCGATCATGCGGCGGACCTGGCGGGTGGAACCGAAGAGTTTGACCGGTCCGAACTTGGGCAGGCGCAGGTGCGCGCGATCGCTGAAGCGGACGGACTGACTCGTGGGTGCTTGACCTGAGGTTGCCCGGTTCCTCAGGCGGAAGCTCGGCCTCACCTTCCCCTTGGCTTGGAAGCGAGGGAACCCGACTAGCGTCCCACTTCGCTCACCGCGTCGTGAGACAGAGAAGTTCTCAAGCGCGCGTGCTGCGTCCACGCTGGCGCACTCGAAGACGTCACCGGGGAGTTCGTGTCGCCAAAGAAGACCTCGCGTCCCGTCCTCGTTGTGCGGCGAGTCGTCGGACTTCCCGTTTTTCCACGCGTTGAACTCATTAATGAAGGAGAACGCCGACCACGAGAGCGACGCGGTGGGTTCCTCCGCTCGAGTTCCTTCTGCTAACGCTTCGCGCTCAGCCGACCTCACGTCCAGATTGGCTTTCACCCGAGCCAAGTGATGGTTGACGGTGAAGCGACGGGCCCCGGCACACTTGGCAAGCAGGATGCGCTGCTGCTCACTCGGGTCAAGGGCGAACTGGAACGTCACCGAGCGCGAAAGCACCTGACCACTGTGCGAGATTGGTGAAGCAGCTGATGTTGTTGCCACGAAAGTGATTATCCGTCGGGGTTGTTACATCCCGCGAGGCGACGCCGTCGCACCAGATGGCCGTGGGCCACCTCGACCCGCCAGGCGTGTCGGATGGGTCGAAAGATCTTGGAACGGTGCTCGTTGCGTGGTGGCTCGTCCCATCCGACCCGACGGACCTCGCAACCAAAGGCCACTGAGAGTCGCCGGGCGGCGGATTCAGCGGTGCCGCGGTCCACGAGCACGAGTTCGTCGAGGCGGTGGTCAGCGCCGGTACGGGCGAGGTCTTCAAGTATCAGTTCAACCGCTCTCGCCTCGGAGGTCGACGCGGGAACCGCGCGCACGCAGAGGGGCAGACCGGTGACGTTCACGCAGACGATTCGCTTGGCGCCGTTGGTGCGGCCGTAGGGGCCACCTTGGTTGTGAAAAGTGACGCCTCCATTGGAGGCGCCTCTCGCGAGGTGCGCGTCAATGACCACCATCGAGGGCAGCGGGTCTTTTCGACCGAAGGTGGTCCGCGCCGACGCGTGCAAAGTTGTGAGAACCCGGATCCACGTCCCGTTGCTTGACCACCGGCGAAACTGGGACCAAACCCTCGTCCAGGGGCCGAACTGCTCGGGCAGGAACCGTCACTGACAGCCGGTGTCCGAGATGTAGAGCATTGCGTCGACGACGTGTCGGAGGTCACTTGCGTGCTTCGGTCCTCGTTTTGACGGAATCACAAGAAGGGGTTCGAGCAGGTTCCAATGGGCGTCGGTCAGATCACTTGACTTGGCCACGACTTGATGGTGCCGGTCGCGACCTTGGCGCACTCGTCAATTAGAACACAGCCTCTTAGCCGACGCCCACGAGGTAACCCACACCGAAGGTCACCACCGAGGCGAGTCCCATGATGACGAGCGCCCGTAGCGCCGAGTAGACAACACCGCGTCTCGTAAAATGCCCAACCGCCGCGCCGATGAAGATGATGGAGACGCCCGCGAGTCCCACGGACCACCACATGACGTTGCCCGAGGCGACCACGATCCAGGGAAGGAGCGGGATCAACGCGCCAACTGAGAAGAAGAGGAAGGACGAGAGCGCAGCAATCCAGGGCGAGCCGGTCGCCGAGGGATCGACGCCGAGTTCTTCACGCGTGTGCGTGCGCAGCGCCAAATCGGGGTCACGCATCAAGTCTGTCGAGAGTCGTTCGGCCAACTCCTTGTCGATTCCGCGTCCGATGAAGATGTCGCGAAGTTCTTCACGTTCCAGTTCGGGTTCGGCCGCGAGGGCGCGCCGTTCGACATCGATTTCGTACCCGTAGAGCTCCTTTTGGGCCCGCATCGAGAGGTACTCGCCGCTGCCCATTGAAAAGGCCCCCGACACCAGTCCCGCGAGTCCCGCGAGACGGACAATATTGTGGCCGGGATTCGCCCCGGCGAAACCCAAAATGAGCGAGACGTTTGTCACGAGCCCGTCCATCAATCCAAAGAGGGCTGCGCGAAAGCCACCGCCACTGATCTGGCGGTGGTGGGAATTGCTGACTGCTTGTGCTTCTTCGCTCACGCATGCAGTCTACGAGCGAGCGGGCGTCGCGTCAGGTGAACAATCGATGAAAGATAGTGTTGCCTCGGAGGTGCACCATGGTGACGCACGTGAAGAGTATTGAGGATATGTCGGCGCTGGTTGGAACGCACCTTGGCTACTCCGACTACGTTCGCGTCACGCAAGAACAGGTCAATCTCTTCGCGGAGGCGACCGGTGATCACCAGTGGATTCACGTGGACCCCGAGCGCGCGGCGGCGGGCCCCTTCGGTCACACCATCGCGCACGGCGATCTCACGTTGTCACTCATCCCAGTGCTTCTAGGGGGCGTCATGAAAGTCGACGGCGTCGCCATGGGTGTGAACTACGGCTCGAACAAAGTCCGGTTCACGTCACCGGTTCCAGTCGGCGCTGAAATTCGCGCCGGCGCCACGCTCGCTTCGGTCGAGGAGGTCGCAGGAGGCGTACAGGTGGCGCTCGACGTCACCGTGGAAGTCAAAGACGCCACCAAGCCCTCATGCGTCGCCCAAGTGGTGTTTCGCTACTACCGCTAAGACCTTGAAAAACACTCCCTTGCCCCAAGGCGACGAAAAGACGCGACAGGTCCGCTCGATGTTCGACGCAATTGCCCCGCGCTACGAACTCGTGAACAAACTGATGACCTTTGGTCTCGACGGGCGATGGCGTCGCCGCGCCGTCAGTGATCTTCGACTCGCGTCGCGCAGTCTGGTCTTGGACGTCGCCGCTGGTACGGGCGACTTCGCTCGCGAACTCCACCACCAGGGCCAACGGGCCGTTGCGACCGACCTCAGCTACAACATGCTCGCCACGGCCAAGGCGATACGCGAGCGGGTCCAGGCGGACGCTTCGAAACTCCCGTTTCGAAGCGCCAGTTTCGATGGGATCACCTGCGGGTACGCGCTGCGCAACTTCACCGACCTTCCGGCAACCTTCGCCGAGATGGCGCGGGTCCTTCGCCCCGGGGGACGTCTGTCACTGCTCGAAGTCGCCGAACCAAGCTCGGGAATCTGGCGCGCGGGCTTTCAACTCTGGTTCCGAAAGGTAGTGCCGTTCATCGGTTCGCTCGTCTCGGACCGCGCGGCATACCACTACCTTCCCGCGTCGACGGCCTACTTACCAGAGTCGTCGGAGATCGTCGCCATGTTGAACCGAGCCGGGTTCTCTGCGGTCAATCATCGCCGGGTCATGGGCGGACTCAGCCAGCAGTTCCTCGCCACGAGGACGACGTGAAGTTCGTACGTTCCGTCATCAGTCCCCTTCGGGCAGAAACGCTTCGGGCCCTTGGCGCTCGCGACGGTTGGCTGGTCGAATCGCCCGACGTCCTTCGCGCGGGCTTCGGTCGCGTCGTCGACCGCGTCGAGCTCGACGCGGGACTGGACTCGCCCACGAACGCCACGGGGGCGCTGCAGCGCCACGAGGTTGTCGGCGACGACGGTCCGTCGGGCACCGGCGTCGTTGCCTTCGCGACATTGCCCTTCGATCGCAACGCTCCCGGTGAGTTACAGATCCCCGAGTTCTTGATTACACAAACACTGTCCGGTGACGCGTGGCTGACCTGTCTCGAGGGATCGAACGACTGGCGCGAGTGGTTCGACGCGGTCACCGATCCCGTCCAAGAGACCCAGAGTCTTCGCTCGCTCACGTACCAACCAACACCCGAGGAGTACGCGCACAACATCGCACTCGCGGTCGAGATCCTTCGTCGCAAGGAGATCGACAAGGTGGTACTCGCGCGCGCCGTACTGGGCTCGGTGCCCGAACCGATTGACGCGGCCGCCATTGCCCAGCGACTCCGACTCCGTGAACCGATCTGTACGCTCTACAGCCTGCCCGCGAGCGACGGTCAACGGTTCGTGGGAGCGAGTCCCGAACTGCTGGTGCGTCGAATCGGCGTCGAGATTCAGTGTCACCCACTCGCGGGCACGATCACGCTGCCGCCGAACGTCGCGCCCGACGACTACCAGACGTGGCTCCTCGGCAGTACGAAGAATCTTCACGAGTACGGCGTGTTGGTCGACGAAGTCGTTCGAAACCTCGCGAACGTTTACGACGACGTCTACGCCGATCCCGAACCGTCCATCGTCACGCTGCGAACCGTGGCGCACTTGGGCGCGTGGGTCAGCGCGCGCTCGAGCAACCTCGACACCGCGCCCGACGCGCTCGAGGTACTGCGGGTGCTCCACCCCACGGCCGCGGTCGGCGGCGTTCCGCGAGAGAGCGCGTACGACCTCATCCGCCGTCTCGAGCAACACGATCGTGGTCACTACGCGGGACCGCTCGGTTGGATGGACTCGCGGGGCGATGGCGAGTGGTGGATCGGTATCCGCGGCGTCTTGGTGAAAGGGCGCGAGTTCGAAGCGTGGGCTGGTGCGGGGATCGTGAGCGAGTCTGACCCCATCGCCGAGCGCGAAGAGACCAGGGACAAACTGGCGAGCGTGTTGACGTCGGTGTTAGTTGACCGCGTCTAGCGCTGCGCGCTGAAACGGCCGTTCGACTGCCCACTTCGTGACGAGGGCCATCGCTTCGAGCACGATCGCGCCCGACATCTTCGACACGCCCCGTTGACGATCCGAGAAGGAGATCGGCACCTCGACGATCGAGGCACCATTTCGTCGCGCGCGGTACGTCATCTCGATCTGAAATCCGTATCCGTCAGCCGTCACGGTCTCGAAGTCGATCTTCTCGAGCGCCGACTTCGCGTAGACGCGGAAGCCCGACGTCGAATCAGCGACCTTCAGTCCGAGTGCCGTCGACGCGTACTGGTTGCCCCCGCGCGAAAGAAGTCGGCGCGATAACGTCCAGCGAGGGATCTTTCCACCCGGCACGTAGCGTGATCCAATCACGACCTCGTGGTCATTCGCCGCCACCAACAGGGCCGGTAGGGCGAGCGGATCGTGTGAGAAGTCACAGTCGATCTCCACGAAGTGGTCGAAGCCCGCTTCTAGGCCCCATGCGAAGCCCGCGCAATACGCGCGACCGAGTCCACTCTTGGCGGTGCGCTCGAGCACCTCTATCTGACCGAGTTCCTCGCTCAGTGCACGGGCCCTCGCGGCGGTCCCGTCGGGACTGGCGTCGTCGACGACGAGGACGTGGCACTCGGGAACCGCGCTACGCAACGCTGTGAGCATTTCTGCGACGTTGAGAATCTCGTTATACGTGGGAAGTACCACCAACGTGCGCATTAGGAGATTCTACGATGTGGCCTAGGCTGAGCCCGTTGAATTCCCCCGACGCGGGGTGAGAACGTGACACGCTAGAAGAAGTCCTATGCCCGAAGCCGTCTCAAAGAAACGTCTCGCGTTACCACGTGAGATTCGCCTCATTCTGAGCTTCGGCTCCCTAGTCTTCGTTTTCGAGTACTTCGTGCTGCCCCAATTCGGATCGGCCCGCTCGTCGCTCCCCCTGCTCGCCTCGGTGAATCCGATCTTGGTCACCCTCGGCGTGCTCTTAGAGGTCAGCGCGATTCTCGCGTACGTCGAACTGACACGTACCGTGCTCTACCCCTACGCCCCGAGTCGCTACAACACGTTGCGAGTGAATATGGCCGGCCTCGCGATTAGTCACGTCGTGCCCGGAGGCACAGCCCCCGCCGGAGCACTCGCTTATCGAATCTTCAACGAGCTCGGCGTGCCCCGCGACACCAACGCTTTCGGCCTCGCCGCGCAGGGATCGGGCTCGGCGGTCGTCCTCAACATCCTCTTTTGGATGGCGCTCGTGATCTCAATCCCCCTCAACGGCTTCAACCCGGCCTATGGTTTCGCGGCGCTCGCCGGGGTCTTTCTCCTGCTCGCCTTCTTCGGCACGATTCTGCTGATCACGAGGGGCCAGCGACGAGCAGACGTGTGGCTTCGCGTCGTTGCGCGTCGCGTGCCCTCGATCAACCCCGACGCCGTTTCGGCGTTGCTACGAAAAGTCGCTGACCGGATCACGCTCCTCATCACCAACCGACGCACCCTTTGGTGGGCCTTCACCTGGGCCGCGCTCAACTGGCTCCTGGACGCCGCGTGCCTGTGGGTCTTTCTCTGGTCCTTCGGGTCCGTGGTGTCACCCGTCGACCTCCTCGTCGCGTACGGCCTCGCCAACGTCCTCGCGGCCATCCCCGTGACGCCCGCGGGGCTCGGCGTCGTCGAGGGCGTGCTCATCTGGTCCCTCGTGGGTTTTGGCGTGCCCCACAGTCAGGCCATTTTGGCGGTCCTCGCGTACCGTCTCGTGAACTTCTGGATACCTATTCCTCTCGGCGGGATCTCCTACGCCAGTCTTCAGTGGCGTCGTCCGACGGAAACTACACCTGGGAAAGGGACCGCGACCGATCCATTGCCCGACGTTTGAACTCGCGCTGCGCCGAGAAGTTGTTCACTGGCTGCAACCGACGCCAGCGACGATCGGTGCCGAGGACCCACGTGTAGAGATCATCTCGCCAGGTGATCTCAAAAGCCTCGAGTAGTTCGCTCTGCAGTGACGTGTCTTCGATGGGCACGAGCACCTCAACGCGACGGTCCAGGTTTCGCTCCATGAGGTCGGCCGATCCGATGTAGATCGAGAAGTCGGGGTCGCCCTGACGACCGAAGGCAAAGATCCGTGAGTGCTCGAGGAACTCACCCACCAACGAGTGGACCTTGATGTTCTCCGACAGCCCAGCGACGCCCGGTCGCAGACTGCACAGGGTCCGCACCACCATGCGAATCTCGACACCCGCGATGCTCGCCTCGTAGAGCGCGTCGATGATGGTGGGATCGGTCAGTCCGTTCACCTTGATGGCGATCTTTCCGAGTGAGCCGCGATCACGCTGCGCGTTGATGAGGTCCACGACGCGCGACCTCGTGTTCAATGGACTGACGATGAGCTTCTCGTAGTTGCCGATCCGCGAGAAGCCGGTAAGGAAGTTGAAGAGCTCACCGACGTCGTGACTGATCGCCGGATCGCTTGTCAAGAGACCGAAGTCCTCGTAGATGCGAGCCGTCTTATCGTTGTAGTTACCGGTGCCGATGTGCACGTAGCGAACGGTCGTCTCACCTTCGGAGCGCAACACCAAGGTGATCTTCGAGTGCGTCTTCAAACCCACGATGCCGTAGACCACGTGCACTCCCGCGTCTTCGAGCGCCTTGGCCCACTCGATGTTGGCGGCTTCGTCGAAACGCGCCTTCAGTTCCACGAGGGCCACCACCTGTTTTCCACGTTCCGCGCCGTGGATCAGTGACGCGACGATGGGTGAGTCACCCGATATGCGGTACAGCGCCTGCTTCATGCCGACAACCTTGGGGTCGAGGGCCGCCTGGGCGGTGAACTGTTCGACCGAGTCGGTAAAGGACTCGTAGGGGTGGTGTAACAAGATGTCGCCGTCTCGGATGGCCGCGAAGACGTCGCCCACGTGGTCTCCGTCGAGGAGGCGCTTGGGCGTCAGCGGTGACCAGTCCTCACCCTTTAGGTCGGGGCGATCGAACTTGTACAGACCCCACAGGTCACTCAGCCCCAGCATCGCGTCGGTGACGTAGACGTTCGACGGATCGAGGTCTAGCTGATCCACGAGCAGCTTCAAGAACTCTTCCGACATACCGCGCTGGATCTCCACGCGCAACGCCTCACCGAAGCGCCGACGGCGAAGCTCTACTTCGAGGGCCACCAAGAGGTCGTCCGCCTCGTCCTCTTCGAGGGCGAGGTCCGCGTTTCGCGTGACGCGAAAGAGATCGGCGCGACCGATCGTCATACCGGGGAACAGTCGATCCAGGTGCGCGATGATGAGGTCCTCCAAAAGACACCACTGGTCGGGTCCGGCCTGAAGGAAACGCGGCAACGAGTTGGGCACCTTCACGCGCGCGCTTCGTTCGTCGTTCGTACTGTCGTCGCGCACCGACACCGCGATGTTCAACGAGAGATTCGAAATCATGGGAAAGGGGTGGCCGGGATCGACCGCGAGGGGCGTGAGTACGGGATAGACGTTCTCGTCGAAGTACTTGGCGAGGAGCGACTTGGCCTCGTAGTCGAGGTCGTCGTGACGCACGATGACGATGCCGCTGGCCGCGAGTTCGGGCAGGATCGAGTCGATCATGAGGCGATCTTGTCGCTCGACGAGTTCGAGCACGCTTTCGCGGATCGCCGCCAACTGCTGACGAGGTCGGATCCCGTCGATGGACGGCGTCTGCACCCCAGCCGCGACCTTGTCTTCGAGACTCACCACCCGCACTTGAAAGAACTCGTCGATCATCTCGGCGAAGATGGCCACGAACTTGCACCGCTCGAGAATGGGTAGGTTCTGGTCCGCGCCGAGGTCGAGGAGTCGCGCGCCGAACTCTAGACGTGAGAGTTCACGACTCGAGAACCTCTCGGGTCCGAACGACGTTAGATCTATGCCCAAGGCGACTGGTTCCCTCTGGTGAGTCAATAGGTTCTCACCATCGTACGACTACTGTTGAAACGTGGCGAGACACGCAAGTACCGAGATCGCTCGAGCCAAAGCGCCACCACCAAGCGCGCCGAGAAATCTTCGCTCCACGGAGTTGGGTCTCATGGCTCTGGCGTGGACTATCACCACCGCCTTCTACGTGTTGGCCTCGCTCGGGGCCCAGGGAAAGATGCCCGATCGCTTCGGGTTCTTCCTAGGGGGCATGATCCTCATCTCGCTCATGATGCACTTCGCGGTCGTGCGCTACGCCCCGAACTCCTCCCAGGTGCTCCTACCAATCGCCACCCTCCTCAACGGCATTGGCTTCGTCGAGATCGCCCGTTGGGATCCGCCGCTCGCGCGCGGTCAGTCCCTCTGGTTCTTGGCGAGCGCGATTGCGCTCACCTTCACCCTGAAGGTCGTGCGCCACGTGCGCGACCTGGACCGCTACCGCTACCTCACCCTCGTCGCGGCGATCGGCCTGTTGGCAGCGCCGCTCTTACCCCACGTGGGTACGACGGTCAACGGCGCGCGTCTGTGGATCGACGTGGGTCCCTACGCCTTTCAGCCGGTCGAGTTCTCGAAGATCTTGCTCATCTTCTTCTTCGCGTCCTACTTCGCGGCGAACAGGGAACTGCTCACCATCCCCACCCAGCGCATAGGACCTGTCCGGTTCGTGCCGCCGAAGGTACTCGTGCCCATCCTTGCCGCCTGGCTGCTCTCCATCGCCATCTTGGGCGCGGAGAACGACCTCGGTTTCGCGATCCTCATCTTTGCGCTCTTCATAGCGTTGCTGTGGGTGACGACGGGGTTGAAGTCCTACGTGCTCCTCGGCCTCGGACTGCTCATTGGCGGGGCGTTCATCGCCGATCAACTTTTCGTCCAAGTCCAGAGTCGAGTGAGCGAGTGGCTCGATCCCTGGTCGGCCGTGAACTTCGCGTTCTCGAACCAACTGGCCTACGGTTGGTTCTCCATCGCCGCCGGCGGCGTGACGGGCACCGGCCTCGGGCTCGGCCAGTCGGGCAACATCCCCTTCATCACATCCGACATGATCTTCGCCGCCATCGCCGAAGAACTTGGTTTCCTCGGCGTCATCCTGGTGCTCTGTCTCTTCGCTGCGTTCGTCGGCGAAGGCTTTCGCATCGCCCAGCGCGCCACGTCGGACTTCGTGCGTATCACCGCCACGGGCCTCTCGGCCCTGTTGGGCTTTCAAGCGTTCTTCATCATGGCTGGCATCCTTCGACTGTTGCCCTTCACCGGAATCACGTTGCCCTTCATGGCGTACGGCGCGAACTCGTTAATCGCGAACTATCTCGTGGTGGCTGTCCTGTTGCGGATTTCGGACGAAGGGAACACCGAGAAACGCGGTGGCGAAATTGTCGCCGTCCATTTCTCTCAGCCGTAGTAGGACTCAAGCACGTCCTCGGCGCAGAGAATGGGCGCCGGCACGCTTTGACGAAGCGCCATCGAGAGCGCGTCACTGGTACGACAGTCGAAGATTTCGCGCCCCCGGGGCGTCATGAGATCGAGTTCGGCGTAGAAGACGCCACCCTCGTAGCGAACGATGCGGGCCGCGATCACCTCGCCTTGCAGTCGGGTCAAGACCGTCGTCATCAGTTCGTGCGTGCTCGGACGACGGCCTTCGATGGCCCCGTGCGCGTTCTGTAACGCCACGGCGTCGCCAAGGGCGACGGGAATGACGAGGTAACGAAAGGGCGACTCCGCCTCGAGCAGGTGGATCATGGGCGACGGGTCGGTCAAGTCGTACAGCACGGATTCAAGGTGCATGACGCGAAACGTCACGTCCGCAGCATTTGGTGCCACCTCGACGTCGGCGCTCGTCTTTTCGCTCGCGACCTCGGCCCCGGTAGGCGACTCATCGCTCATAGCGCACCAACCCTAACTGCCCACACGTCGCGAGACCGAGAGCACCATACCGGCGGCGACGAAGAACACGGTCTCCGCCGACCCGCCGTAACTAAGGAGGGGCAAGGGAATTCCCGTCACGGGCATGATGCCCATCGTCATGCCGATGTTCTCAAAGCAGCTGAAGGCGAAGAAGATGAAGACGCCAATGCAGAGCAGTCGTCCCATCGTGTCCTTCGCGTTCTTACCAATGATGAACATTCGAAATGCTACGAAAGCCAACAGAAGGACGACGAACAACGAGCCAATGAACCCCATCTGCTCGCCGATCGCGGTGAAGATGAAGTCGGTCTGCTGCTCGGGGACGTAGCCGAGCACGGTCTGCATGCCGTGAAAGAGGCCCGCACCGAAGACGCCTCCGGACCCAATGGCGCTCTTCGCGTTATTGACCTCGTAGAGCAGGGCCGCCAACTGAGGATTCGTGGAGTTTTGATTGAGGAAGGAGACAAAGCGGTCGACTTGATATTTCTGCAGGAGGTTGAGAAGGATCGCCGAGATAAGGCCGACGGAGCCGAGCACCGCCAACAAGGTCATGAACCGTGGCGGCACTCCGGCGATGACCATCATGGCCGACACGATCAAAATGATGATCACCGAGGTCCCGAGGTCGGGCTGCCTCACGATGAGGGCGAGGGGCACAACGGCCATCAGGAGCAGGCGAATGACGTCGTACATCTTCAGGCCTTCGGTTCTTCGTGCGCAGAACGTCGCGATCGCGAGGATCAAGAACAGCACCGTGAACTCGCTGGGTTGGATCTGGATAGCGCTACCGAAGCTGTACCAACGTTGCGCGCCGAGCGCGCTCTTGCCAATCACGAAGACACCAGCGAGCGCGAGGAGTGAACATACGTAGAGCGGCGTCGCGGCGATCTCGAATCGGCGATAGTCAATACGCGAGACCACGTACATGGCGACGACGCCCAGCACCATGAAGAATCCTTGGCGTTCGAAGTAGTAGTGAGAGTTGAGTCCCTGGTTGACGAGTTGTTGACGGGTCGCGGAGTAGATCGCGACGACACCGGTGCCGCCGAGAGCGATCATGCCGTAGAAGAGCCACAGGTCGAACGAGTCCTTGCGATGAAGTCGGTGGGTGAGGGCGCCCAGTGCGTCCGTCACTTCAGTACCTCGAGCAGTTGTGCCCCGTCGACGTCGACACCCCACCACCACTGCATCTGCAGCGACGCTTGATAGGCCAGCATCGCGAGTCCGTTCATAGTGCGACAACCCGCATCGTCGTAGAGCGTTCGCCACGACGACACTCGCGGATCGTACGTGATGTCGACAGCGACCGTCTCGTGGTGCACGCCCTGTAACACCGCCGCTTCTAGGTCGCGCCCGGCGACCGGCACCGTGTTCACAATGAGGTCCACCGGTCGATAGACGAGCGAACTGGAGAAGACGTTCTGGTAACGATCACTCAGTTCCTCGACTTTGACCTCGTTACGCGCGTGAATGGCCACGGAGGCGGCGCCGTGATGCACCAGTCCGTCCACGACCGCGCTCGCAGCTCCCCCGGCCCCTAAGACCACGGCGTGGGCGTTCTCCACCACGGGGCCGAACTCGGCGCGAAGAGCGTTGATAAAGCCCTCGCCGTCGGTGCTGTCACCATAAAGAACACCGTCGCGCATGAGAAGTGAGTTCACGGACTGCGTGCGACGTGCGACGTCACTGAGTTCTTCACTGCGCGCGAAGGCCTCGTACTTCAGTGGAGCGGTGATGGAGAGCGCGTCGAAGTCACTCAACATCAGTTCGCTGAGGCGTTGCGCGTCGTCGAGCCCCAACTCGACACGCGTCGACGTGCCTTCGAGCCCGGCCAAGCGAAGTCCCACTTCGTGAAGTTGGGGCGAGAGTGAGTGCGCCACCGGCGAACCCGCGACCCCGACGCGCCAGATCACTCGAGACCCCTCGCGTGCGCGATCTGTTCGTTCTTCAGTTGCTGGGCGAACGTCGTGGAAAATGCTTCATCACCATTTTTGTTGATCAGCGTAAAGTAGAGCCACGTACCCGGGGGCGCGTGGAGCACGGCGTTGAGGGCGATCGTCGACACCGTGCAGATGGGCGTCGGCGTGAGTCCATTGTTGAGGTACGTGTTGTACGGCGTCGGGGTTGCCAACATGGTCGAGGTGACGGTGCCGCCATCTTGTTTGAAGTAATAGAGCACCGTGGCGTCCATCTGTAGCGGCCCGCCACGCACCAATCGGTTAAAAATGACACGCGCCACTTTGGGCATGTTGCTCGGGTAGTAGCCCTCTTTTTCGACGATCGACGCCGCCGTGATCAACTGATAGGCGTTGAGTCCATTGATCGTCGTCGACGGGGTCAGACCAACCGAGGCGGCTTCCTTTTCGAAGCTGCGCACCATTTCGTTCGCGAGTTGGCTCGGCGTCGTCGACGGCGCGATGACGTAGGTGCCGGCTCCGATCAGCCCCTCGAGGGAACCCGAGTTACTGAACGTGCCCGGGGTGACCGCGGCCGTCGCAGCGGCGACAAATTTGTTGGCGTAGGTTGGCCCCATGTCGCTCGCCACGTTGAGAGCGATCTCGTGCAGCGTGAGACCCGGAGAAGCAACGACGACGTTGACGTTGGGGCCGTTACTCAACACCGAACGCACCCTCGCGAACGAGGAACCCTGTCGAAGCTGATACGAACCGATTTGGACCTGGGGCGTACCGAGAACGAGGCTCTCAAGGCGAAAGGCGAGGGTCGACGCGATGACCCCTTTGGCGTGCAGTTCCGCGGTGATGGTCGAGAAGGAGTCACCGCTGTGGACGGTGACGATGACCTCTCGTCCCTTCCCGGCGAAGACGGGGTCGATCTGGAGCGCGAACCATCCAACGCCTAGAACGATGATGACCACGACCGCAAGAACGACGCGGCGACGTGGCCTACTCAGCATGTTGGCCATCAACATAGTTTTGCAGCATGATGACCGCTGCCGCGCTGTCGACGTGATCGCGGTGATCTTTGGCCTTTAGCCCGGCTTGGGAGAGCGATCGCTGCGCCTCAAAGGTCGTGAGCCGTTCATCCCATTGGACGACGGGGACCTCGTCGAGGGCGCTCAGGAGGGCGACGTAGAACGCGTCGGCCTGCTTCGTGCTCGACGTTTCGTTNNGCACCGCACCGGGATCGAGACCAAGGAAACGCGTCACCGAGTTCTTAGAGCGCCTTCGCAGCAACGACGACCGCGTCGATGCCCTGAGGATCGCGACCACCGGCGAGGGCCAGTCGAGCGGAGCCCCCGCCACCGCCACCCACGTGTGACGCGAGCGACTTCACCGTGCTCGATGCGTCGAGGGACCCGTCGGTCGCGACGGCCAGTGAGACCTTGTCCTCGTTCTCCCCCACGAGCACGACGACGCGCCGACCACGGTGCTGAAGATCTTGAGCCAGCGTGCGCAGTTTGTCGCCGGAGTAGCCGTCGACGCGCGCCACGACCACGTCGCCCGTGCTCTGAGCATCAAGTTCGTTCGCGAACTGGGACAACTGCGCCTGGCGAAGACTGGCGATCTCTTTCTCCACAACGCGCTGACGTTCGAAGAGTCGTTCGAGGGCGGGCACCACGTCTTCGGTCGACGTCTTCAAGAGTGTCGCCACCGATCCGAGGACCTGTTCCATTTCGTAACTTCGGCGATGCGCACCGAGACCACTCACTGCCTCGATGCGGCGCGTGTTCGCGCCAATGGAAGCCTCACTCACGACTTGAATCTGTCCGATGTCGCCGAGTCGATCGACGTGCGTGCCCCCACAGAATTCGAGGCTGTGACGACCAGCGCGCACGACACGGACCCGGTCGCCGTACTTGTCGCCGAAGAACGCGACGGCGCCCATCGTCTCGGCTTCACTCTTGGACGTCTGAATAGTGTCGACGTCCTCGTTCAACACGACGTCGGTGTTCACGAGCGTGAGAATCTCTTTGGCCTCTTCCGGAGCAAGCCCTGCGCCGTGCGAGAAGTCAAAACGAAGGCGATCGGGGCCCACGTAGGAACCCTGTTGACGGACGTGTTCGCCAAGCACTGTACGCAGTCCCGCGTGCAACAGGTGCGTCGCGGTGTGATTACGTCGCGTCGCCTCGCGACGTTCGCTTTCGATCGTTGCCACGGCGATCTGGCCGGGCAAAACCTCGCCGGTAAGCCGACCGCGATGCGCGAAGAGTCCCCCCGCGACGTTTTGGGTATCGAGTACTTCGAAGCGACCCGTCTCGGTGACGACCGTACCGGTGTCGCCCACCTGACCGCCCGACTCGGCGTAGAACGGGGTCGTATCGAGGAAGAGCTCACTTTCACCCTTCTCACCGGCCAGAACGGCAAGTACAGTCGTCTCGATGCTGTAGCGAGTGACGTCGCGGCCGACGAACTCCGTCGGGCCGTCGCGCTCGATGAGCTCGCGGTACTGTGCGTCGTCCGCCACCCGGAGGGTCTTGGCGCTCGCGCGGGCGCGCTCGCGCTGAACCGTCATGGCCTCGTTAAAGGCCTGACGCTCCACACGGAGTCCCGCCTCGGCGACGATCTCGTCGGTGAGCTCGATCGGAAAGCCGTGCGTGTCGTGTAACTTAAAAGCCACGTCACCAGGAAAGATGGTGGCACCGCTCGCGAGGACTTCGCGCTGGGCGTCTTCCAGCAGCGAGAGGCCCGTGCGAAGCGTCCGCGCGAAGCCGGCCTCTTCACGTTCGAGCACTTCGACAATCAGGTCGCGGTCTTTGACGAGCGCCGGGTACGCGACACCCATCTTCTCTATCGTCGCGTCCACGAGCGAGGCCGACAGTGCGCCTTCGGCCCCTGCGCGTCGGGCCGCCAACACCGCGCGACGGATGATTCGCCGCAGTACGTAGCCGCGCCCCTCGTTCGAAGGCAACACGCCGTCGGCGACCAGCATCGTCATTGCGCGCCCGTGGTCGGCGACGCGACGAATCGCCACGTCGATCGACTCGTCCTTGCCGTAGGTCGCGTTGAGCGCGCGCGACGAGGTCTCGATGAGCGGCGCGAAGAGGTCGGTCGCGAAGACGGACTCGACGCCATTCAAGATTGAAAGGGTCCGGTCGAAACCAGCGCCAGTGTCGATGTTCTTCTTCGGCAGCTCGGTCAGCGTGCCACCAGCTCCTCGCTCGTACTGGGTGAAGACGAGATTCCAGAACTCGATGAAGCGATCCTCGCCACCGAAGGCCGGGCCTCCGTCGCCGCCGAACTCCGATCCCTTGTCAAAGAAGATCTCCGAACTCGGACCGCACGGTCCCACTTCGCCCATCGTCCAGAAGTTGTCCTCGTCGAGGCGTTGAAGACGATCGGGACGAATGCCGATTTCGTCGCGCCACAGATCGGCGGCGGCGTCGTCGCTGACGTGCACGGTAATCCAGAGCCGATCAGGGTCGATCCCGAAACCTTCGGTGATCAACTGCCACGCGTACTTGATCGCACCCTCTTTGAAGTAGTCGCCGAAGGAGAAGTTGCCCATCATCTCGAAGAACGTCAGGTGGCGCTGCGTCGTACCGATGAGGTCGATGTCCGCGGCGCGAAAGCACTTCTGAATCGAGACGGCGCGCTTGTACGGAGGAGTCTCCTCGCCCGAGTAGTAAGGCTTGAAGGGAACCATGCCGGCGACCGTAAACAAGAGCGTCGGATCGTGTGGGATCAGGCTCGCCGACGGGACCACGGTGTGAGCGTTCTGAGCGAAGTAGTCCAGGAAAATCCTGCGAAGTTGGGCGGCTTCCACAGATTTACTCTACTGGCGCGGGTGGTTCGCCCTGGTGAGAACGGTTCGTTCGCGCGCGCCACTGCGCGGCGAGGGGACCCTCGCGACCGTACTCAGAAGGATCGAAGAACGTCGCGTCGACCAAACCGTCGGGGAGATACTGCTGCTCCACCCAGCCGTCGGGATAGTCGTGCGCGTAGCGGTAGTCGGTACCGTGTCCCAACAGCGAGGCACTCCGATACGACGCGTCACGAAGATGCGCGGGAACTTGCACGAGTCCCCCCGACTGAACGGCCGCCGTCGCGGCGCCCAGAGCGCGCGTCACCGAGTTGCTCTTGGGCATCAAGGCGAGCGTGAGCGTCGCGTGCGCGAGAGTGAGGCGAGCCTCGGGCAGTCCCACGAACTCCACGGCGCGCGCCGCCGACTCCGCGACGAGTAGTCCGAGCGGATCGGCTAGTCCGACGTCTTCACTCGCGAGGATGACGAGACGTCGGGCGAGAAACCGGGCACTCTCGCCACTCTCGAGCAAGGTCACGAGCCAGTAGAGCGCGGCGTCGGGGTCCGATCCGCGGACCGATTTGATGAAGGCACTGATTTGGTCGTAGTGGGTGTCGGCGGACTGGTGGTAAAGACGCCCGTCCCTCGCGCGCGCCACGTGACTGACGTCGACGGCCTCGCCCGCCGACTCCATCGAGGCGAGCACGATGGCCGTGTCGAGCGTCGTGAGGGCACTTCGCGCGTCGCCGTCGGCCGACGAGGTCACCGCGCGAAGGGCGTCGTCGGTGATGCTCGCGCCGCGCAGTTCGAGTCCGCGTCGCACGAGCGTCGCGAGGTCCTCTTCGTCAAGTGGGTGTAGACGCCACAACGTTGAGCGGCTCATGAGGGCCGCGTTCACCTCGAAATAGGGATTCTCCGTCGTTGCGCCGATGAGGACGACTTCACCCGTCTCGGTCGCGGGCAACAAGAGATCTTGTTGGGCCTTGTTGAAGCGGTGTACTTCGTCGATGAACAGTACGGTCCGCTGGCCGTGTTGGCCCAGGCGTTCGCGAGCGCGGACGATCGCTTCGCGTACGTCCTTCACGCCACTGGAGACGGCCGAGAGGCTCTCAATGACGTAGTCGGCGGACGTCGCGAGAATGCGCGCCAGAGTCGTCTTGCCGGTTCCCGCGGGACCCCAGAGGATCATTGAGGTCAACTGACGGGCCTCGACGAAGCGACGCAGCGGTCCCTCGGGACCCACTAAGTGGTCTTGGCCGACCACCTCGTCGAGCGTGCGCGGACGCAAGAGTTCGGCGAGGGGCGCCGCCTCGCGCAGGCGCTCGTCGACGGCGTCGTCAAAGAGCGACGTAGGTCACGTACCTTTGGGGGCGAATCGCAAATGCAGGTCGCGCGTTTGACGTTCGCTGATGTTCTTGGGAGCACCGGTCATGAGGTCGTTACCCGACTGGGTCTTCGGAAAGGCGATCACCTCGCGGATGTTCTCCTCTCCCGCGAAGATCGCGACCAAGCGGTCGATGCCAAAGGCGAAGCCGGCGTGCGGCGGCGCGCCGTACTTGAAGGCGGCGAGCAAGAAGCCGAAGCGGCTCTGCGCCTCCTCGTCACTGATGCCGAGCGCACGAAAGATGCTCGACTGGATGTCGGCGCGATGGATGCGCACCGAACCGCTGCCCAATTCCCACCCGTTCAGCACCAAGTCGTAGGCCTGGGAACGAACTTTCAGGGGATCACTCTCGATGAGGGAAAGATCGTCGGGATGGGGCATCGTGAAGGGGTGGTGCGCCGCTTGAAGGTTCCCGTCCTCGTCAATCCCTTCGAAGAGGGGGAATTCAGTCACCCACACGTAGTGGTGTGGCCCCTCGCCCACGGGCAACGCACCGAGCGTGACGCGAAGCGCGCCGAGCACGCGACAGGCTTGGACGTTCTCGTCGGCGACGACGAGTACGAGGTCGCCGATTCGGGCGCCGTCGACACTCGAGATCGCGGCCGCTTCTTGCGCACTGAGAAACCTCGCGAGTGGTGAGTCGAGACCCTCGCTCGTGACCCGGAACCACGCGAGACCCTTGGCGCCAAGTCCCTTCGCCTGATCGGTGAGAGCGTCGAGCTTGGAGCGAGAGAAATTCGCTCCGTCCACCACGCGAAGAGCCTTCACCGTCGGTGCCGCGAACGCTTTGACTTCGCTCTCGGCGAAGACGTCTGAGAGGTCTTGGAGGACCATTCCATAGCGCAGGTCGGGCTTGTCAGTGCCGTAGAGGTCGAGCGCCTCAGCCCAGGTCATGATGCCAATCTCGCCCGGGCGTACGCCGGTCGCAACCTCGGCGGCGTCGAGCACGGCCTCGGAGACGAAGGCCAGGATGTCCTCTTGGGTGACGAAACTCGCCTCGAGGTCGAGCTGGGTGAATTCAAACTGGCGGTCGGCGCGCAGGTCCTCGTCACGCAAGCAGCGCGCGATCTGGAAGTAACGGTCGAAGCCGCCGACCATCAAGAGTTGCTTGGCGATCTGGGGACTTTGGGGCAAGACGTAGAACTCGCCCTCGTGCAGACGTGAGGGCACCACAAACTCTCGTGCGCCCTCGGGCGTGGGAGCCCAGAGCAGCGGCGTCTCCACCTCGCAGAATCCCTGCGCGTCCATGGAACGCCGCAACGCCGCGTTCACCTTTGCGCGAAGTCGCAGGTTGCGCTGCATCTGTTCGCGACGCAAGTCTAAGTAGCGATAGCGCAGCCGCACCTGCTCGTCGATGTCGACTCGGTCGTCCAACTGAAAGGGCGGCACGTCGGCGAGTGAGAGGACCTCGACTTGGCAGTCACTGAGCTCTACTGCCCCGGTCGCCAATCGAACGTTGACGGTGCCCTCAGGACGAGGGGTTACGGTACCGGTCACGCGCACGACGTACTCGCTGCGCACGTCGACCGAGCCCTCAACAACGGCCTGCAACACGCCCGAGCGGTCGCGGAGGTCGAGAAACGCGAGGTGCTCGCCATGTTCGCGTCGCTTCGCGACCCAACCACAGACGCTCACGCGCTCGCCCACGTGATTCTCGTTCACCGACCCGCAGAGAAAGTCTCGCAGACTGGTGGCTTCAATTTCCTTGGGCATCGTCACATCACTTTGTCAATAGATTGGCGACCGTCGAAACGATCTCGCTGAGCGCGACGCGCAGTTGCGCCTGCGCAAAGTCCTGGCTTCGCAGGTCCCTAATCGTAACCTCACCGGCCGCGAGCTCTTCGTGGCCTACCAGCAGCGCCAGGCGGGCACCGGACTTGTCGGCCACCTTCATCTGCGCCTTCAATGACCGCTGATCGTACGCGCGATCCGTCGCGACGCCGGCCGCGCGCAGACGCTCCACGAGAACGCTGACGTCGTCGTCGCCCGTCGTGTCGACGACGAAGACGTCGAGGACACGATTCAAGAGTGCCGTTTCCACGCCTTCCGCCGCGCGCGCGAGAATTATCCGCTCGACCCCGCTACCAAAGCCAATGCCACTCGTGGGTTTGCCACCGAGTTCTTCGGCCAGTTTGTCGTAGCGCCCGCCGCCGCCTATCGAGTTCTGCGCACTCTCAAACGCGTCGGCGATGAACTCAAACGTCGTGCGGTTGTAGTAGTCGAATCCCCGCACGAGACGCGGGCTCAAGACACTCTCGATGCCGAGGGCCGTGAGTCCCGCGACCACCTTGTCGAAGTGCGCGCGACAGTCGTCACAGATGTGGTCTATCAACATCGGACCTTCGGACGTGACCTTGATACACGGCGCACGCTTACAGTCGAGTACGCGCAGCGGATTGTCGCGCCAACTCTCACGGTGCTCGTCGCAGAGTTGTTCCTGATTCGCCTTGAGATACTTGCGCAGAATCTTGACGTACGCCGCACGACAGACGTCGTGGCCCATGGAGTTGATCAAGAGCCGCACTTGGCGAAGGCCAATTGATTTGTAGAAGCTGTTCGCAAGGGCGATGACTTCGACGTCGACGGTCGGGTCGTCGGTGCCGAGGGCTTCCACGCCGAGTTGGTAGTGCTGGCGGTAACGACCCTTCTGAGGACGCTCGTAGCGAAACGCCGGCGTCAGGTACCAGGCCTTCCACGGCGTGGTGGGCTGATGCTGGACGAAGGCGCGCACCACCGACGCGGTTCCCTCGGGGCGTAGAGCGTAGCGGCGTTCACCCCGGTCTTCGAAGACGTACATCTCCTTCTTGAAGATGTCGCTCTGCTCACCGATGCCGCGAAGGAAGACGCCGACGTCTTCGAAGATGGGTGTCATGACGAGCGAGAAGCCGTAGCGATAGGCACTCTGGGCGAACATCGCGACGAGGCCCTCCCACGACGCGGACTCGGGCCCGAGCACGTCGTGCGTGCCGATGGGCGCCTTGAAGGGCGCAGAAGATTCGGTCATGAGGTCTTGTGCTGACCCGGTAACTGTCGAAAGGCGTCAAAGACGCCATCGACGCCCTTTAGTGCGGCCAGGAGACTCGACAGGTGGGTCGGATCGGCGAGCTCAACGTCAAAGATCATGCGCACGATACGCGCGCCTGATGTGGTGGAACTACTCGACATGATGTTGAGGTGGTACTCGGCGACGACCTTGGAGACGTCGAGGAGCAGTCGCGATCGATCGAAGGCCATGATCTCGAGGACGGCGCGATACTGACCACCGGCCGATCCATCCCATTCGACGTCGATGATGCGCTCGCCGAGTCGCTGCGCCAACGCGACCGCGTTCGAGCAGTCGTCACGGTGCACCGACACGCCGCGGCCCTGCGTAATGAAACCCATGATGCTGTCGCCGGGAACAGGCGAACAGCAGCGCGCCAAGTGGATCATGACGTCGTCGAGCCCTTCGACGTACACCCCGGCCGTGCGACGCGTCGTGCGACTCGTGCGCGGCACCTTGGCAACCGTGGTGGGCATCTGTTCGGCGTCGCCACCACGCAGTTCGCGGTCGAGTCGTTGGACCACCGCGAGTGCTGATATCTGATCGCTATCGATCGACATGAAGAGGGCGTCACGGTCTTCGAGGTTCATTGACGTGATCACCGCGTCGAGCGCGCTCGAAGAGAGTGACGTCGCGATCGGCAGACCCTCACGACGAAGGGCCTTGGTGAGTTCTTCTCTACCGCCTTCGATGGCGTCGTCGCGACGCTCGCGCTGGAACCACTGGCGAATCTTGGACTTAGCCCTCGAGGACTGCGCGACGTTTAACCAGTCTCGCGAGGGACCGGCGTTCTCGTTCTTGCTCGTGACGATTTCCACGACGTCGGCCGAGCGCAACACCGTGTCCAGTGGGACGAGACGGCCGTTCACTTTCGCTCCCACGCAGTGGTGACCCACTTCGGTGTGCACGGCGTAGGCGAAGTCGATGGGCGTTGCACCCTCGATCAGAGCGATGACGCGGCCCTTCGGCGTGAAGAGGTAGACCTCGTCTTGACCGAGGTCGAGCTTCAGCGCCTCGAGGAAGGCTATGGGGTCCTTCTCTTCCTCTTCAACGTCGGCGAGACGCTGCATCCAGGCGACTTCTTTGGCCGAGGCGCCCTCTTTGTAACTCCAGTGCGCGGCGACACCGAACTCCGCGCGACGGTGCATCTCGAGCGTGCGCACCTGAACTTCGACCGACTTGCCGCGCGGTCCAATGACCGTAGTGTGCAGCGACTGGTACAGGTTGAACTTCGGCGAGTTGATGTAGTCCTTGAAACGACCCTGCACGGGCGACCACAGGGCGTGAATCGCGCCCAGCGCCGCCCAACAATCACGCTCTTCGTCGACGATGAGTCGCAACCCCACCAGGTCGAAGATGTCGTCGAACTCCTTGCCTCCGACGACCATCTTCTCGTAGATGCTCCAAAAGTGCTTCGGTCGACCCCGCACCTCCGCGTGGATGTTGAACTCGTCGAGCTTGGCGAGGAGCGTCGCCATCACCTCGGCGAGGTAGGACTCGCGTTCGGGCTGGCGGGCGGCGACCATTTGTTCGATCTCGGCGTAACGCTTTGGGTGAAGGGTCGCGAAACTCAGGTCTTCGAGCTGCCACTTCACCTGTTGGACACCGAGACGGTGCGCGAGGGGCGCGTAAACGTCGAGGGTTTCTTGCGCGATGGCACGCTGACGGTGCATGGGCATCACGGAGATCGTTCGCATGTTGTGAAGACGGTCGGCCAGTTTTATCAGCAAGACTCGCCAGTCCTGGGCCATCGCGATGAACATTTTCCGGATCGTGGCGGCCTGCTGGGCCTCTTTCGAGTCGAATTCGAGGCGTTCGAGTTTCGTCACGCCGTCGACGACGGCGGCCACCTGGGCGCCAAATTCACTTTCCAGCCACTTCGTCGTGACCCCAGTGTCCTCTACGGCGTCGTGCAGTAGCGCCGCGGCGATAGTGACCTCATCAAGGCCCAAATCGGCCGTTATCCCGGCAACGGCGATGGGGTGGGTGACGTAGGGCTCGCCCGTCCGACGAAGTTGGCCCTCGTGGGCGTTGATGGCGGCGATCCCGGCGCGACGGATCAGTTCAACGTCACCATTTTCGTGGTGCTCGTTGAATCGCGCGATGAGGCGCTCAATCGAGCTCAGCAGCACGGGGTCGGCTGTAGAGCGTGAAGTGAGACTAACCATATGGTCAGCCTACCGGTGAGTTAGCGGCGTTTCTGCTTACGTGCGCGCGCTTGGATGGTTCCATTGACGCCACCCGCGCGTGCGGGACGCGCGTTCGTCGCGCTCGTCTGTGCACCTTGAAGAGCCGCGCTCGAGGCCGTTAAGACACGACGGTCGGTCCGAACGAGCACGCGCGCGGCGAGGTCGAGGTAACGAGGTTCTCGTTCTTTCATCCAGGCGAGCAGCGGACTGGCGATGAAGATCGACGAGTACGCCCCACTCATAAGACCCACGAAGAGCGCCAGGCCGTAGTTCTGCAGGGTCGTCGCGCCGAGTAGGTCCGCACCAATCAACAACACCGCGAGAACCGGCAAAATCGCGACCAGTGACGTATTTATCGAGCGCGCAAGCGTCTGGTTCATGGAAAGGTTCACCATCTCGCTGTAGGTGAGATCGCCGCCCTTCAAGACACCTTGGGTGTTGTCGCGCACCCGGTCGAAGACGACGACCGTGTCGTAGAGGGAGTAACCGAGAATCGTCAGGATCGCGATGACGGTGTCCGGCGTGATCTGAAATCCGAAGATCGAATACACACCCACCGTGACGAGCAAGTCGTGCACCATCGCGACGAAGGCCGCGACGGCCATCTTCGGTTCGAAGCGGATACTGATGTAGGCGACCACCGCGATGAAGAACACGATGAGCGCCTCGAGGGCGTTGTTGGTGATCTGGCCACCCCAGGTGGGGCCCACGTTGCTCGTGGAGACCTGGTTGGCGTTCGTGTTCGCTGCTTTCGCCATGGCGTTCACGACGTTGGTCGTGATCGTGGCGCGTTGGCTCGCCGGGAGTGCGTTGAGATTCGCCGTGACCTGGTAGGTCTCCGAGCCCAACTTCGCGACGCTCGGGTGATTGAGTCCGGCCTTATCGACGGCGGTCGTCATATTGGCGATCGTCGTGTGGGGCGCCAGCACCTCCCACGAGCTTCCTCCCTTGAACTGGATACCCAGATTGAAGCCGCGAACCGCGAACGAGCCGATACCGAGAACGATGATGACGATCGAGATGGTGAACCAGATCTTACGCCGACCGACGAAGTCAACCGTCGTGAGTCCGTGGTAGAGCCGACCGAAACGACCGTAGGTCTTGTCGTCGATTGGCGCGAAGGTGTCGGTGTCGTTACTCACTCTGGGCTCCTGCGTGAAGACCGGCGGCCATCGAAAGCTTCGAAGTACTGGACGATCCGCGTCGACCGAGCAAGATCACGAGCGGACGCGTGAAGTACCACGTGATCAAGACGTCCATCAACGTGGACAGCCCCAGGAAGAACGCGAAGCCCTTCACGTCACCGACCGCGATGATGTAAAGCAGCACCGCGGCGAGCAAGCTCACTGTGTCGGCGGCCAACACCGTGCGCCAGGCCGAGCGGAAACCGCGATCGACTGAGGAGCGAATCGAGCGCCCTGCTCGGGCCTCATCTTTCAATCGTTCGAAGTACACGATGTAGCTGTCGACAGTGATACCAATGGACACAATCAATCCGGTGACACCAGCCAAGTCGAAACTGGGCGCGAAGGCCGTATGGCCGAGCGCCGAGATGATGGCCCACAACAACGAGGCCGTGACCGCGAGACCGAACACGATGACGAGACCCAATGCGCGGTAGTAGACGATGGTGTAGAGCAGCACTAACGCGAGACCAGCGAGACCGGCACCGAGACCGGCCACCAGTGCCGAGTGACCGAGTGTCGGCGACACGGTTGTGGCGGTGAGGGCCTGCAACCGCACGGGCAGCGCACCGAAGTTCATCGCGAGCGCGAGAGTCTGCGCTGAGCCTTGCGTGAAGGAACCCGAAATCTGACCCTGACCGGCGAAGCTCGTGAACGACGCCTGGTTGGGTTGGATGAGGGGCGCGGACTGCACGACCCCGTCGAGCTCAATAGCGAGAAGTTGGTGGAAGTTCTTCTGCGCGACCTGGTCCCAGAGGGGACTGCCCGTCGAGGTGAGGGTGTAGTTCACGACCCAGGCTCCGGCCTGGTCTTGTTGCGCGAGCGCCTTTTTGATCGAGTGACCCGTCATCTGCGACGGCCCCAACACGTAGCGCACTCCGGGCTGACCGAGGAGTGGCAAGAGCACCGTGTTCCCCTTGAGGTCATTAGCCGGCTTCGTCGACGCGATGTCCGTGAACGTCGGATCTGGCGCGATGTTCACCGGGTTCCCGGTCGAGGTGTTCACGTTCAAGTTCGCCGCGGTGTCTTGATACTGCGGGGCGCACGTCGGCAGTTTCGTGGCGCTGACGAGTTTTCCACCCACGGCGGCTTCACAGAGAACGGGGCGAAAGAGCAACTGCGCGGTCTGACCCACGGCTGCGAGAACTGCTCGCGCGTCCTTGACGCCAGGGACACTCACGACCACGTCTTTTCCCTGCAGGTTGACCGTGGCACCCGATACGCCCAGTCCGTTGACGCGATTCGTGAGGATCGTCACGACCTCTTGCATGTCAGCAGTGGTGGCGTGCGTCGTTGGTTTGTAGACCACCGAAAGTCCGCCCGCGAGGTCCAAACCCAACTTGGGTCCCCAACCGAGCGACATCGTCGCCGCGAGGGCTCCAAAGGCAATCGCGACGGTGAGAACGAGGCTGACGATCATCGATCGTCGAGATGCAACCTGTGGGGGCATTACTTCGCGTCACCTTCCGTCGGGTGATCGTCGGAAGATTCGGGAACGACGGGGTTGTACTTTCGCGCGATCGCCGAGGGTACGAAGTCGAGTTCCACGCCGCCGTCGGTGCGCAGGGTGATGATGTCGCTCGAACTCTTCACCACGGTGCCCACGAAGCCGCCGATGGTCTGGGCGCGGTCGCCCACTTCGACCTTACGGACCTCAAGGCGTGCGGCCTTTTGCTTCCTCGAGCGCGGACGAAGGTAGAAAAAGTACGCGAAGGCGAAGACTGCTATGTAAATGAGGATGATGTACGACGAACTACCTTTGGATGCGGCAAGCAACATATGTATTTCCTTCAGTAACGGACAGAGAAACTCTACTCGCTGGGCGCTGCGCGTTTAGAACAGGCCGCCCGTTCTGGGCTGAATTCCCAGGTGTTCGTATGCTCGCTCCGTCGCCACACGTCCTCGTGGCGTTCGCACCATCAGGCCCGCGCGCAGAAGGTACGGCTCGTACGCGTCTTCGATGGTGAAGGGCTCTTCGCCACAGGCGTGAGCCAGGGTGGTGAGTCCTACGGGCTGGGCCGCGAACTGTTCACAGAGCAACGTTAAGATCCGTCGGTCGATCTTGTCGAGGCCGAATTCGTCGACACCAAAGAGGAGCAACGCGTCCGTAGCGACCTGGGCGTCGAGTTTCTCGTGACCTTTTACCGAGGCGAAGTCGCGCACCCGTCGAAGCAGTCGATTCGCGATGCGCGGCGTGCCGNNGGGGATCGAGCGCGACGTTGAGGAGACCAGCGGAGCGTTGCGCGATCAACGTTAACTCGTCAACTTCGTAGAGATCGAGTTGACCAATGAAACCGAAGCGGTCACGAAGAGGTGCCGCGACGAGCCCCGTTCTGGTCGTCGCCCCAACCAGAGTGAAGTTGGGCAGATCAAGTCGAATCGACCTCGCTGACGGTCCGCGACCGATCATGA
>PLNQ01000005.1 GCA_003141815.1 Acidimicrobiaceae bacterium
TAGGGCAGGATCACCCACCAGAGCAGTTGGAAGCTGGTGATGCCATGGAGTCCACTCACCGACGGGTGGCCCCGATGGTGACGCCCTGGGCAATGACCTCGGGTGGAGCGAAGGGCTCGAGACCGACCTGCTCGGACGGCGGCCCCTGAGCTCGGTACCGGGCCAGCGCCCTGCGATCATCCTGGGACAGGCCACCCAGCGCGTCGGCAACCGCCCTGATCACGTCGGCGTAGGGACTCTTCGCCAGCTCGAGGTCGTCGCGCAGCGCCTCTAGGGCAGCTCGGTGATCAGAGAGTACGGCGGCCCCGCCGGAGCTCACCGCCGCTAACTCCAAGAGGGCGGGTAGAAAATCGGGTAGTTCGCCCGGGGCCACGCGCAGTCCGACGCTGCGGTAGGCGTCGACCAGTGCGGTGAGGGCCATACCCCGCTCCCTGGTGTCGCCGAAGCGGTAGTAGGTGAGGTGCAGATTTCGGCGGCTGCGGAGGTCGAAGGTCTCCACGTAGCCGGCAGCTAACGCCAAGGGTTCTTGGTGAACCAGCCAGGTCGTCGTCTTTGTGAGGCGGTCTCGAGTCGCGCTCTTTGGCAGGTGACGTAGTGCGTTGGCTACCGCCGCCAAGTCGTCGGCAAAACCTTCGTCGGGGTAGCTAAGGAGTACCGAGGCGCAGCCGAACACTGCTGCAGCGGTGGACCTTCTCATTCTGCTCCCCCTAGGGTCGCGGGCCCCGGAGCGGAAGGTGGGCGATCGCTTATCCGCAGGTGCATCCGCCCGCGCTCGTCTCGACCCGCGACCGAGTCGTCGGCGGACTCTTGGCGCCGCAGGTGAAACCCCGGGACCGCCTGTGTTTCTGGCCCCCCGCCGCCCATACCGGGTCCACCCTCTTCATCGAGCGAACAACCGGACGTTGAGTGTTGGGCGAGGAGCCGGCCCGCGTTCTCGGCGTGGGCCGGCGGAACGACGTAGCGGTCTTCGTAACGGGCGATGGCCAACAGTCGAAAGAGATCTTCCACGTCTTCCTCGCTGAGTCCAACGTCGGAGGGGTCGACGTTGGGAGAGATGCCGAGTTGGTGAGCGCGCATCACCCCCCGGACCATGGCCAGGCGCCTTAGCGCGTCGCGCACCGGAGCCACCCGTCCGGCGGTGAACAGGTTGGCGAGATACTCGACGGGGATACGAAGGGTGTCGATCGCGGCGAAAATATCGTCGGGGTTAGCTTCGTCGTAGCCGGCCGCGGCGGTGACGTCGGCGACCGGGGAGAGCGGCGGGACGTACCAGACCATGGGCATCGTCCGGAACTCGGGGTGTAGCGGCAGGGCGACGCGATGACGCACGATGAGAGCGTAGGTCGGCGAGCGTTGTGCCGCGATTATCCAGTCGTGCGGGATGCCCTGGCGCTCCGCCTCGGCAGCAATCACCGGGTCATTCGGGTCCAAGAACACCCCAAGCTGCGCCTCGTATAGGTCTTCGGAGTCGGGCGTCGCCGCAGCCGCGGTGACCGCGTTGGCGTCGTAGAGCATAAGGCCCAGGTAACGCAGCCGCCCGGGGCAAGTCTCCGAGCAGATGGTGGGCAGCCCTGCCTCGATGCGGGGAAAACACAGTGTGCACTTTTCGGCCTTACCGGTGCGGTGATTGAAGTACACCTTCTTATAGGGGCATCCCGACACGCAAAACCGCCAGCCCCGGCAGCGGTCCTGGTCGACGAGGACGATGCCGTCCTCCTCGCGCTTGTACATTGCGCCCGACGGGCACGACGCCACGCACGAGGGGTTCAAGCAGTGCTCGCAGATGCGGGGCAGATAAAACATAAACACCGACTCAAAATCGAGCCGTACCTTCTCCGACATCGCTTCGATGTTCGGGTCGCCGAGGGCCCTGGTGGGGGCGCCGGCCAAGTCGTCCTCCCAGTTGGCGCCCCACTTCGGCGTCATCTCCCGGCCGGTCAAGGTCGAGCGGGCCGAGACCGAGGGAGATTTGGTGCCCGCCGGAGCGTTGATCAAGCTCGCGTAGTCGTAGGTGAACGGATCGTGGTAATCGTCGATGGTGGGCAGNNTCGACGTTATTGAAGTAGACGTACTCGGTGCCGGGTCGGTTGGTCCAGGTCTGCTTGCAGGTGACCGTGCAGGTGTGACAGCCGATGCACTTGTCGATGTTCATGACCATACATACTTGGGCCATTATCCTCATCGGACTATTTCTTTAGGTAACAGGAGGACGGGGATCATCAGAACTCGACCTGCTGAGAGCGGCGACGGATGACGGCCAGCTCGTCGCGCTGGGAGCCGGTGGGGCCGTAGTAGTTGAACCCATACGAGAGCTGGGCGTAGCCGCCGATCATGTGGGTGGGCTTCATCACCACCCGGGTCAGTGAGTTGTCCGTGCCTCCGTGCATGCCCGAGAGCTCCGAGACCGGCATTTCAAGGTGCCGGTCGACCGCGTGGTACATGAGCACGGTGCCGGGTGGGACCCGGTGCGTCACAGCGGCGCGGGCGACGGTGACTCCGTTGCGGTTGTAGGCCTCAATCCAGTCGTTGTCTGCCACCCCGATTCGCCCGGCGTCGAGATCGTTTATCCACACGACCGGCCCGCCCCGGAACAGGTTGAGCATGTGGGGATTGTCCTGGTACTCCGAGTGGATCGACCACTTTGAGTGCGGCGTCAAGAAGCGCGCAACCAGTTGGTGCTCTCCGAGTTCGGCCCGGCTCGGATCACCGAAGGTGGCGAGGAGATCGAGCGGTGGACGGTACGTAGGGAGCATCTCGCCCAGTTCTGCCATCCAGTCGTGGTCCAAGAAAAAGTGCTGACGGCCCGTGAGGGTATGCCAGGGCTTGAGTCGCTCCACGTTGATGGTAAAGGGGGCGTAGCGCCGGCGCTCGGACTCGCACCCCGACCACTCCGGCGAGGTGATTACCGACCGGGGCTGGGTGACAGTGTCGGCGAAGGTGATCCGGTCCCCGGCTCGCTCGTGGGCCAGGTCGGCGAGTGGGACGCCGGTGCGCCGTTCCAGTTCCTCGAAGCCGGCCACCGCCAAGCGACCGTTGGTGGTGCCCGACATCGCCAGGATGGCCTCACAGAACAGGTCGTCGCGATCGATTCGAGGTCGTCCGTTGGCCACCCCACCCCGGATCGTCCCGTTGCGGGACCGCAAGTAGTCGACTTCGTTACCGATGGGCAGCTTCACGCCCTTTGTGGTGGCGCCGAGCTCGTCGATGAGGGGTCCGAGCGCACGAAAGCGCTCGGCCAGGTGGGGATAATCCCGCTCAACCACGACCAGGCGCGGCATGGTCCGCCCCGGTACAGGCTCGCACTCGCCAAGGGCCCAATCGAGGGCTCGGCCCCCAGGTTGTGCGCACTCGTCGGGGCTGTCGTGGAGCAGGGGAATGGCGACCACGTCGTGTCGGATGCCCAGGCGCCCTTCCGCCAGGCGAGAGAATTCGGTCGCTAGGTCGCCGAAGATCTCGAAGTCGCTCCGCGTTTCCCACGGGGGGGCGATGGCCGGATTAAAGCTGTGTACGAAGGGGTGCATATCGGTGGAGGACAGGTCGTGTTTCTCGTACCAGGTGGCGGCGGGCAAGACGACGTCGGCATAGATCCCCGTCGAGGTCATCCGGAAATCGATGTCGATAAGGAGGTCCAACTTGCCGCGGGGGGCCTCCTCGTGCCACGTCACCTCGGCCGGGCGCATCCCCGGTGGGCACTCCTCAGCGGCCACCGCGTTGTCCGCCCCAAGCAAGTGACGAAGGAAGTACTCGTGGCCCTTCCCAGAGGAACCGAGCAGGTTGGAGCGCCATACCGTCAGCACTCGGGGGAAGTTGGCCGGATTGTCAGGATCGCTGGCGGCGAAGCGTAATCGCCCGGCCGTGAGCTCGTTGACCACGTACTCGTCGACACCCTGACCGGCCGCCTCGGCCTGGTCAGCTAGGTCGAGCGGGTTACGGTCGAAGGTTGGATGAGAGGCCAGCCACCCTTGGCGGACCGAATAGGCGTTGAGGTCGGCCACGGAACGACCTGCGAAACGGCCCTCGCCGAGCGGGCTCGAGAGCGAGTCGGCCTGCGCTCCCTCGTAGCGCCACTGATCGCTCGCCAGATACCAGTAGGGAGTGGCGGGCATGTGCCGGGTGGGCCGGGCCCAGTCGTAGGCGAAGGCTAGAGTGAACCAGCCGGTCAACGGTCGGACCTTCTCCTGGCCGACGTAGTGGGCCCATCCGCCCCCGTTCACCCCCTCACAGCCGCCCAGCATAAGTAGCGAGAGGAAGCTCCGATAGATCTGGTCGGAGTGGTACCAATGATTGGTGCCCGCCCCCATGGCGATCATCGATCTGCCGTCAGACACCTCGGCGTTACGGGCGAACTCCCGCGCCACCCGGGCGCACGCTGCGGCCGGCACCGAGGTAATGCGCTCTTGCCAGGCGGGGGTGTACGGCACCGTGGCATCGTCGTAGCCGGTCGGCCACTCCCCGGGCAGACCGTCGCGGGCAACCCCGTACTGCGCCATGACGAGGTCGAAGACCGTGGTAACCCAGCGATCGCCCAACTGGATGGCCGGAACCCCCCGACGCAGTACCCCACCCCCTTCGCCCGCACCCACGTCGAAGCGGGGCAGGTCCACCGCGAGCGCCTCGGTTCCGGCACGCTCGTACAGGCTGAGGGCGGGGCGGATATCGTCGAGGCGCAGGTTCCAGAGTCCGACACCGGAGTCGGTCCACCGAAAGCCGAGCGACCCGTTCGGCACAGCCGTCTCACCGCTCTCTTCGTCGAGGACTACGGTCTTCCACGCCGCGCCCTCCGCGGTTTCTCCGAGGTCGGCGGCGGTGACGAAGTGGTCCGGTACCCAGGCGTCCTCGCGTTGGCGCAGCGAGACGAGAAAGGGCAAGTCGGTGTAGGTACGGACGTAGCTCTCGAAGCGAGGCACTTGGCGGTCGCGGTAAAACTCGGTCAGCATGACATGGCCCATCGCCATTGCGAGAGCCGCGTCGGTACCCGGCGCGGCGGGAAGCCAGTCGTCAGCAAACTTGGTGTGGTCCGAGTAGTCCGGGGAGACCACCACCACCTTCTGGCCCCGATAGCGGGCTTCAGTCATGAAGTGTGCGTCGGGGGTCCGGGTGATCGGCAGGTTGGTGCCCCAGATGATCAGGTAACTAGCGTTCCACCAGTCGGCCGACTCGGGCACGTCGGTCTGGTCGCCGAAGACCTGGGGTGAGGCGATGGGCAGGTCGGCGTACCAGTCGTAGAACGAAGGGATGGTACCGCCGAGCAGTGAGTAGAAACGGGTACCGGCCGCGTAGGAAGCCATCGACATGGCCGGGATCACCGTGAAGCCGGCGGTGCGATCCGGCCCGTAGGCGGCGACAGTGTGGACGTGGGCGGCGGCAATCATCTCGAGCACCTCGGGCCAAGTTGCCCGCACGAAGCCGCCTTGACCCCGGGCGGATTTGTAGCGAAGAGCCCGTACCGGATCGCCGGTGACGTCGGCCCACGCGGCGACCGGGTCACCGAGGCGCTCTCGAGCCTCTCGAAACAGCGTTATTAACTCACCACGTACGTAGGGGTAGCGGACCCGTCCCGGCGAGTAGGTGTACCAAGAGAATGACGCCCCGCGCGGACAGCCGCGTGGCTCGTACTCGGGGGAGTCCGGACCAACCGAGGGGTAGTCGACAGCCTGGGTCTCCCAAGTAATGATGCCGTCTTTGACGTACACCTGCCACGAGCACGAGCCGGTGCAGTTCACCCCGTGTGTCGAACGGACCACTTTGTCGTGGCGCCACCGCTCGCGGTAGAACTCCTCGGCTCCGCGTCCGCCGCGCCGATGCACCTCGCGTAGGTCATCGGAGGGCGTGCCCGGTTGAATGTAGCGCGCGGCCCGCACCAACCCGGTCCCGGCGAGTAATTCAGTCCCCGTGCCAGCGTTGTTCACGCTCGCGTGCTCTGGTGTCATCACCCTCCCGCTGCCAGTCTCCAATGTTTCGAATCAGCCATCGCTACTTCAAATCACACTGCTTCGGACTCTATGAGTTCCGTGATGATGAGTCAAATTCACTTTGCCCAGACTCCGTATCAACGGCTCCACTTCACTGCGGGCCGGGCAATCGTACGGCGTAGTTCGCTGAGTATCGTCGCGCCCCGCTCTTCACGTGCCCGGGCGTGCGAGCCCGCCCGTCGGCGAACACGTGTCGAAAACAACCACGCCCGCGCGTTGAAAACAGCAACACGTTGTTGACCGACAGCTTGTCCGAAAGTGGCTCGTTTGTCGCTACTGGGTTCATGGTAGAACGGTCGTGCTGCGGTCAGTTGCTGGGCGACGCCGCTCCTCGAACAGCGGAGGTACAACATGCAAGTACTCGTGGCCTACGAAAGTCGGGGAGGCGGGACCCGTCGTGCGGCCGAGGCGGTGGCCGACGCCGTACGGGCTCGCGGGTCCGAGGTCACGCTCAAGGCCCTGAAAGATACCACCGCTGAGGATGTCGAGCGCAGCGACGCGATTGCTCTCGGCACCTGGGTGGAGGGTTTGATCTTCTTCAAGGTTGGACCGGCCAAGGCGGCGCTGGCGGGAGTGAAGCGATTGCCCGTGCTCGGAGGTAAGCCGGTTGCGGTGTTCTGCACCTACGGCTTCAGCCCTCGCGCCACGCTGGCCACACTGCGCCAGTCGCTCGAAGCCAAAGGGGCCAACGTGGTGGCCGAGAACGCGAGTCCTCGCTCACATCCTGACCGGGGCGCTGATGAACTGGCGAAGCGTCTCTGTGCATCCGCGGAAGAGTCCTGACGCTCCCAGTCATTCGCGGGCCACTCATTTCCCGTTGTCGACGATGACAGTTATCAACGAGGTCATCTCACCCGAGTTGTCAATCGGAACTGGGCCGTTGATCGGTTCCAACCCACGCTCCGGGCAGCTTTCCAGCTCGTTGGCGGTCTAGCGGATACCGCGAATCTTGTGTTGATGCCGTGAACGGGGGGCCGCGTGGGTTTCGTCGACGACCGGCGGTACGATGCCGAAAAGAAGGGCGGGAGGTGATGCGATGCCACTATCGGAGCATGAGCAGAAAATTCTCTCGGACTTGGAAGAGTCGCTCTCCCAACAAGATCCTCGGTTTGCCAAGAGTGTTAGTAAAACCAATGTCATCGTTCACGCTCGACGACGCGTGCGCGGGGGCGTCGTCGGCTTTATCGTCGGTCTTGCGATCCTGATCGTTTTCCTCACGCAGTCGACTCTGTGGGGTCTCGTGGGGTCGCGGTGATGCTTCTCTCGTCCCTCGTCGTTGCACGTAACGGCGAACTCCTGGGCCGCGCCTCGTCGTCGCGTCAACGTCACCAGCGCGGGTGATCGACTTCGGGGTCGCGGTTCGTGCGGTCGCGTGAGCCTCGGCGCGTCACACGTACGGGTGTCATCGAGAGAAAGCGTGAAGTCCATGGAACTACCCGAGTTTGTGGGGATAGGTCATCTTGACCTGTCGGTCTCCGACGTCGAGGCGAGCGCCCAATGGTACGAGCGGGTTGTCGGACTGAAACGACTGCGCCGGGTCGACTTCCCGGATCGGACGATGATCGTGCTGCTCCATCAGCCGACGGGCCTAGTGATCGGCCTCAACCAGCACGCGGGGCATCCTGGCGAGCGATTCGACGAGCGTCGCTCGGGTCTCGATCACGTCGGGTTCGCCGTTGAACGACGCGAGGACCTCGACGCGTGGCAGGCGCACCTCGCCTCGCTCGACGTCGAGCACTCGCCCGTCGCCGATACCGAGGTCGGTTCGGCGCTCGTGTTTCGCGACCTCGACTACATCCAGCTCGAACTGTGGTGGAGTCGCCCTCGCGATGCTATCGAGTGACGAGTCCGCCACGGGTGCCCTCGGGCGGGCTGGACCGTGAGTATTTTCGCTGGACCGTAGAAACCAGGTCCCGCGAAACGGCCCTCGAGGGATGATCCGCATCTCAACTGAGACGCCGGATGGAGTGGCGATCGCGGCGCTCGGCGAGGCGAGCGACCTACACGTCGTCACTGACCTGCCCACGAAAAGTTATCCCAAGCCGGCGGCAGTCCCCATGGTTCGACAATTCATTTGATCTCCAGAATGCATGGCAGTTGGATCTGCTCACCGCGTGACGTTTGGTTAGACCGCAACACAATTCGTGAGATTTTTCCGAGGCCCATTCAGTAGCCCTGGAGAGTCAATGGGCCCGAGAGTCTTCGTAAGAATTCACAGTAATCTGAAGCATCAAACCGTTGATGTTCCAAAGTAAGTCGCGCAGCCGGAACGCACGCACGTATCACTGCGGGGACCCCGGTTAGTGAG
>PLNQ01000094.1 GCA_003141815.1 Acidimicrobiaceae bacterium
GCGCTGACCGGTTGAAGTCGCCTCGTCGAAAGCGACGTATTAATAGGTCGCGTGCTCCGGGCAGCGAAGCTCGAAGTCCCGTCCCAAGTGGACAGTCCTGACCCGAGAGGTTGCGGTATCTTCGCCACTTCAAGGGTGGCGGCACCGATTACTCCTTTATGGGAATGAGCCCCCACGACTCGGCTATCAACGTCAGCGAGCGCAATCGTGCTTCGTGCGCGTGGGTGCGAGTCGAGAGCATCAGTTCGTCCGCGGCCGTTCGCTGGCGCAAAGCTTCGAGCCCCTCGCGCACCACTGTCGGATCGCCGATCACGTGGGTGGCCATCGCCTCATCGACAATGGCTCTCTCCTCGAGGGTGAAGAGGTGGGCCTCAGCATCTTCGGGCGAGGGCAGGAGGCCAACCTGGCCCGTACGGCGCTGGAGGATGCTGAGGGCCGTCGAACCCGCGAGCCAGTGGGCTTCCTCGGATGTTGGGGCGCAGAGGACCGAAACGGCGACCATGACTCGAGGACTGTCGAGCAACAGCGACGGTTGGAACGTCGATCGGTAGATCTCGAGCGCGGGATCGAGAAGAGCGGGGGCGAAGTGGTAGGCGAAGGAGAAGGGGAGGCCCAGCATTCCGGCCAACTGAGCGCTGAAGGTGGACGAACCGAGCAGCCACACTTCTGGCAGGTAGCCGCTACCGGGGGTGGCGAATGGGTGGGTCGGTTGACCCTCGCGCGGTAGGAGGTAACTGATCAGTTCCACGACATCATCAGGGAAGGAGTCGGCTCGAAGGTCGCTGGCGCGTCGAAGGGCCCGCGCGGTGCGGTGATCAGTGCCGGGTGCTCGACCCAGTCCTAGGTCGATCCGACCCGGGTGAAGTGCTTCGAGCGTGGCGAACTGTTCGGCCACGACGAGGGGCGAGTGATTGGGCAACATGACGCCGCCCGAACCAATGCGAAGCGTCGAAGTCGCGTTGGCGAGGTGGGCGATAAGCACCGCGGGCGCCGAACTGGCGATGGCGGACATTCCGTGATGTTCCGCGACCCAGAGTCGGTGGTAGCCGAGTTTCTCTGCGATCCGGGAGGTCTCGGTGGTCTCTTGTAGCGCACGCGCTGGCGTCGAACCAGTTGCCACTGTCGCGAGGTCGAGAACGGAAAGGGGAATCATGCTGGGCTCACCCTATGACGCTCATTCGAGGTTGATGACGCGCGCGCTGGCGATCACGAAGACGGGACGTCCTACAGTCGTCTTGAATGCATTGCCACCGTCGGTGATCTCAACGTGATTCGACCCGCGAGAGTCGAAACGTCGGCGGGAGTTCCTAAACGAACTACTTAAATTTCGTGGGTCGACCGAAGAGGTAGCCCTGGCCGAGCATCCCGGCTTCGCCGAGAGGAACCCCGAGTGTGCGGAGCATGTTCGCCTCGGCTTCCGTCTCTATTCCCTCGGCGATGAGTGTCGTGCGACTCTGTGACGCGAAGTGGCACATACCCGCGACCATGGCCTGACGAGCGGGATCGGTGTCGATACCGCGGACCAAGGAGATGTCCAACTTCACGAAGTCCGGTTGTAACTCTAAAATGTGACTGAGACTGGTGTAGCCAGCGCCGGCGTCATCGACGGCGAGTTGGCAGTTGCCGATCTCCTTGAGGGCCTTACGAATAACGGCGTAGTTGTTGATCTGCGCGTGTTCGGTCACCTCAATCACGAGACGGCGCGTTACGCCGTTCACGACCTTGGCCGCGTGTCCGTCAATGAGGGCGGCGGGAGAGAAGTTGAGGCTGAGCCATATCTCTGGGGGAAGTTCCAGCGCGCCTTCGAGGGCGGTCTGCGCGCAGATAGCCTCCAGCTCACTGCCGAGTCCCACGCTGTGAGCCTGCAAAAAGCGCTGGTCAGGCCGCTCGCCACCGTCGAAACGCGTGAGCGCCTCGTAGCCCACCACCTGACCAGTTTCGAGATTGACGAAGGGTTGATAGACGCAGTGAAAGCGTTGATGCTGGATGACCGAAAGAATCTCTGAGCGCAACGACTCCCCCTTGGAGAAGACCTCAGCCTCGGCGCCAAAGAGAGCGCCCGCGTACGAGCCGAGTTCTTCGAAGACCGGCAACCGCGAGCTCATCCACTCGGGTCCGTCGACGTCTTTTGAGGCAAGGGCCAGAATGCCGACCAACTCACCTTCCCAGCGAATCGGGACGTTGCCAACAGTCGTGAAGCCACCTTCGATCATGCGCGCGGTGAACTCGTCGTCGACGATGAGTCTGTTCGAGGTCAAGTTGAGCCACCACGCACCGGCATCGGACCGTTCGATGAGGTACTCCGGGCGAGGAAAATTGAGCGTCGATCCACTAGCGGCTCCGCCCAAATGTTCACCGCCGGTGCCGATAGTGAGCAACGTGCCGTCACCTTGGACGAGAACCATCAATGCCGCGTCGATGGAGGAAAGATTCGTCGCGGCTCGACAGAACGCCTCGGCGGTCTCGCGCAGCGAATCGGCTCGGCGAACCTCTTGCATGATGTCGAGGATGGCGAGTCGATCCTTTTGTTCGCGCGTTCGGTTCGTCTCGAGGCGCCGTTCATTCGTGAGGTCACGTTTCACAGCGACGTACGCCAGGAGACTTCCCTCGGCGTCGTGAATCGGCGAGATGGTGGAGTCCTCTTCGTACAGCTCGCCACTCTTGCGTCGATTGATCAAGGTGCCGTGCCAGGGCTCTCCTCCGTGAAGGTGCGCCCAAATGATCTGGAAGAACGTGGGGTCGTGTAGTTCACTCTGGAAGAGGCTCGGCGTCGCCCCAATAATCTCCGGGAGCGAGTATTCACTGGTACGCACTGCCGAAGGGTTCGCGTACAAGATGGTCGACGCCGGATCGGTGATCACGATGGACTCACTGGCTTGGTCGATCGCCTTAGTGAGGAGTGTCTGGTCGTTCAGCGACTTCACGAGCCGTTCGTGGTCGCGAAGTCGCTTGATGCCGTAACCCATTTCATCCGCGAGGTCCTTCAGCACTTCGACGACGTGGTCGTCGAACGCCCCTCGCTCACCGGCCAGGACTTGCAGACTGCCGTCAACTTCGCCGTCTACGTACACCGGCAGCCCTATGCACGAGCGAAAGCCGTTGTCGTTCGCCCTCTGTCGCCACGGTGCGAAGTTCGAGTCCGTCGCTAGGTCCTGATAGACGACGGGCTTGCCGGATCGAATCACGGTGCCCACGGGTCCCTGTCCGCCCGGATCATCACTCCAGTTCACGTTGATCGCTTCAACGTAGGCACGATGTTCGCGGCTCATCGCCACCTTTACGACACTTCGTTCGGCGTCATCAACCCGGCGCCCGTACCAGGCCAAGAGGTAGCCGCCCTCGTCCACCGCGGCCTGACACATCTCGACGAGCAAGTCCTCTTCTCGTTCGGATCGTACGAGTACCCGGCTGCCCGCCGAAAGCGTTTTGGCCGCCCGTTGAGCGACCACTGCACTTTCACAGTCGCTCATGCCGATGATGCCACCAGTGACCTTGCCCGACTCGTCGCGGGCGGCCTGGACACGCAGCGTCATCCAACGAAGATCACCACCCGACGTCTTTACGCGAAGCTGCGCGGACTCAATCCTCTCGCCCGTGCGAACGCGTTTTTGAAAGTCGGTGGCTTTGGCCAAGTCGTCGGGCGCGATCAAGTCGAGGGACTGCCTTCCGACCAGAAACCGGGGGAGCCAACCGAGGACCTGTTGCGAGGACGGTGAGGCCCATTTAATGAGTCCCTCGAAGTTGGTCTCGACAACGACGTCGGACGAGTTCTCCGCGAGCAGTCGATAGTGCGACTCGGAAGCAGCCAGGGAGTAACGACTGGCGACCTCGGCGTCGATGCTGCGAAGTCCAACGACCAACGCCTCTACGTTGCCGACGTTGTCGCGAGCTGGTCGAGCTGATACCGACATCCAGTGGAGATCACCTGACGAGGAACAGTAACGAGCTTCGATCGCCTGGGTGAACTCACCCTTCATGGTTCGCCGACGATGAAGGTGGACCTTCGCGAGGTCCTCGTCGAAGATGATGTCGAACGAGGAAGTACCGAGCAAGTCGTCCGGATCCCACTCGAGGATCCGGTGCGCTGACGGCGACATCCATTTAATCAATCCTTCAGCATCGGTTTCGTAGACGATGTCCGAGGCGTTCTCCGCGAGCAAGCGATACTTCTCAATGAGTTGGACGCGTTCGGTGACGTCGCGCCACGTATAACTGAGCCCGTCGCCGACCTTCAGCGCGCGCACATCACAGTGTCGTTCGGAGTTCATGATTTCGTTGAAGTAGACCGAGTCGTCGAGTATCAGTGGCTCGCCCGACTCTACGGCGTGCACGTAGGTTGCGAACACTCCCGATCGGACGTGTCCGGGAAGAATGTCCAGCAACCGTCCGCCGATCATCTTCTCTCGAGTCGAGTGGTTGTACTCGATGGCGGCGTCGTTGGCGTCGGCGAAGACGAAGTCGATGACCGTGCCGGACCGATCGCGTACCGCTTCAAACATGACGTGCGGATCCATCAACGAATCAAGGGTGGTGCTGAGGCGTGCTCTTTCTAACTTGAGCTGCGCCATCAGTTCATCGGTCGAATTGCCCTTCGGCGATACGTGCAAGTCACCCGCTGATACTGGAGCGGGCCGTACTTGGGTCGTTCTTCGCTGCTTATCCACGGAACCTCTCATTGAGCCATAGACAAAGTGCTCAGAGATGCTTCCTCGATATCCTACGCGAACTACCTGATAAACAACAAGGTCTAGTAGCGAGCGTGACCTCGTCGAGTTTGGTGATAGGACATTTCACTGTTCTATCCTTGAACCTTGGCCACCGTGAAGGCGACACTTTGACAGACCAGACCACCAGACCGCAGATAATCGTGTACTCGCTCGGCGGCACGATTGCTTCGACAAAAAGTACGGCTTCGACCGGTGGCGTAACGCCCCAACTCGGCGCCGCCGACCTCATCGCGGCTATTCCCGAGTTGCGCGACGTTGCCGACGTCACGGCCGTGACGTTTCGCCAAATGCCTTCGGGCGACCTCACGTTCGCGGACTTAGTGGAGCTAGCTCGCGCCATCGAGCAGTCGTTCGACGCGGGGAGTGACGGTGTCGTCGTGACTCAAGGCACTGACACGATTGAAGAGACGGCGTTCGCGCTGGATCTGTTGGTGCGCAGTTCCCGGCCGGTGGTCGTCACGGGGGCCATGCGCAACTCGACCGTCGCGAGTCCGGATGGTTCGGCCAACGTTCTGGGTTCGGTACGGGTCGCGGCGTCGCGCGAGGCCAAGGGATTGGGCACACTGGTTGTCTTGAATGACGAGATCCACGCGGCGCGCTTCATTCGAAAGACCCACACCTCGAATCTCGCGACCTTTCATTCACCCAGCTGCGGTCCGCTCGGTTGGCTAATCGAGGAACGAGTTCGTGTCGTCATGCGTGTCGCACCGTTGGCGGACGTCGGGCCCGTTTTCGAGGGTGACGCGCCGCCGGTCGCGTTGATCAAGTGTTCCTTGGGCGACGACGCGAGAGTGCTCGATCAACTGGCGTCATTGGGGTACGAAGGCGTCGTGGTCGAAGGATTCGGAGGCGGTCACGTGCCCGCCCGCGTCGTCGCGTCACTCGAGAAACTGGCAGTGCGAATGCCCGTGGTCCTCACCTCACGAACAGGGAGCGGCGAACTGCTCAACGAGACGTACGGTTTCCCCGGCTCGGAACGAGATTTACTGTCACGAGGTCTGATCTCGGCGGGGGTGCTCGACGGACCAAAGGCTCGCGTTCTGCTGAGTTTGATCCTGTCGACGGACGTTGAACGTACGCGTGCCCGCACAGTCTTCGAGAGCGTGATTGCGTCGATAACGTCCCACGACACCACGCCACACCCGTAACGATTCGTGGTGAGGTGCGCGTTCGTGGAATTGACGAAGCGTTACGCGTGAACGATTAGGCGACGAACTTAACTCCGCGCACTCTTTTGCAGGTTCGACTCAACGGTACTGAGATGAAGTTGCATGGCTTCGCGTGCTGCTCGACCGTCGCGATTACGCAACGCCTCCGCGATCGCTCGGTGCTGAAGGCGGTAGTTTTCCCGTCGCTCCGTTGAATCACTGCGTCGTTTCAAGTTGCCCCACGTCTCGCCCTGGCGAGCTTCTTCGACGAGTTCGTACATGCTTTCCATGAGGGGGTTGTGCGCGGCTCGGATAAACGAGCGGTGCAGGGCGAAATCCCACCGCTCG
This sequence comes from Acidimicrobiaceae bacterium, assembly GCA_003141815.1. GTDB lineage: Bacteria > Actinomycetota > Acidimicrobiia > Acidimicrobiales > RAAP-2 > RAAP-2. The sequence goes on from PLNQ01000094.1 coordinate 6,224, forward strand.
AACTCGTCGTAGTCGGCCGCGTTCTCATTGCCGCGTAGGCACCGTTCGATCTCCTTGAAGTCGTTGACCGTCGCGTTCTCCACGATCGACGCGATCGCCGCCGGTTCAATGAGTTGGCGTGCGGTCATAACGTCGGCGGGACTGACGACGACGGCTATCGAGGGATGCGGTGGGATTCCGACGTCGGGACTTAGTCCGTGGCGCGGGTCACTTCGTAAATACGTACCTCGTCCAACTTCTCGCGAGACAACACCTGCTTCTTCAAGCAACGCCATGGCGTTTCGAATGGTGGTGCGAGTGAGTTGGAGTGTGGTCGCTAACTCACGTTCGGTGGGCAGTCGGTTACCTGGACGTAATCCACTACGCGCTGCCAACTTGAGAATATCGTCCGCAACATGAAGAAGTTGGTCACTCGCTACTGTTTGCACGTTAGAACTCCTCGCTCGATGGACGACACCAATGCAACAACCAATGCTACCGATATTTTGACTTTCCTGAACTTTTTTCATAATAATCTCCTTCCTGCGATTGACATGACCTGCGGGGTCACCTACACTCACTCTGGTTCATTTATATCGACCAATTGAACCAAATTGGTTGACCGCGTGGAGGGAAACGACATGAGGTTTGCGACGATTCGTACTTCGAAGGGACTGCGACTGCACGTTCGCGGTCGTGAGGGGTACGTGGACCTCGCCGAAGTCTCCGGCAACGACGCCCTCGTCAGCATTGACGGGTTGGCCGCCGGGGGCGACGCCGCACTCGACGCCGCTCGCAGCGCTTCGGGCGAAACCGGTCAACAGTTCGAGCGCAGCGCCTTCGCGGCCTCAACGCCAAATCCCCCGAGGATTCTCTGCCTGGGTGTCAACTACGCCGACCACGCCATCGAGGGTGGACGCGCGGTGCCGACGTGGCCTGAGTCATTCGTGCGCGGTGCCGGCAGCGTCATCGGTGCCTACGACGACCTCGTGAGGCCCACGCTTACTGATCGATTCGACTTCGAGGCCGAACTCGCCATCGTCATTGGTCGAGGCGGCCGTTACGTCAAAGCCGAAAACGCGCTCGACGCCATTCTCGGCTTCAGCGTCATGAACGACGGATCCGCTCGCGATTGGCAGCGCGCCGCTACGCAGTGGACGCCGGGCAAGAACTTCGAAGGCACCATGCCGATCGGTCCCGAAGTCGTCACGGTTGACGAAGTCGACGTGACGGACCTCGCGATCAGCTCCGTTTTGAATGGCGAGACGATGCAGTCGGCTCGCACGTCGGACATGATCGTTAGCGTCGTGAAGACCATTGAGTACTTCTCGTCGTTCACCACTCTTCGCCCGGGTGACGTCATCGCCACCGGCACGCCTGGCGGCGTCGGTTTCGCACGCACTCCGCCAGTCTGGCTAACGCCTGGCGACCTCATTGAGGTCACGGTTGAGGGCATCGGCACCATTTCGAACCGCGTCGTTGCCGAAGAAGGGGCTCCTTCGGATTGGCCGTGGAAGCCACAGGTGGCCCCGGCCGCGTCGTTCTAAAGATCTGCACTTTGCAGTAAAACCATAAACCAAATGGGGGGGAATCATGAGGGGAATGCCGTTAGCTTTATCGGGGGAGACGCGATTAACGCGTCTGCGCAAGAAGGCCACCTGGCTCGTCGCGCCAGTGTTGGCTTTAGCGACGATGTCGATCGGACTGCCGGGCAGCGTGGCGCAAGCCTCGAGCTCGACGATCACGATCGCCACGGTCGCGCCGTTCACTGGTGTTGACGCCGTGCTTGGACCGAAGTACGCGACCGCGTGTCTCGCTGCTGTGCAGGAGATCAACAAGGTCGGCGGCGTTTCGGGCCACCAGGTCAAGTGCAAGACCGTCGACACTCGTGGTGACCCCGCCGACGCGGTGCCCGCGGTTCGTCAGATGTACGCGAC
>PLNQ01000067.1 GCA_003141815.1 Acidimicrobiaceae bacterium
CTACGTCAATACATGCCAAAGGTGTCAACGCTCTTTGAAAACTGAGCCAAAACGCTCACCGAAAAGTGAGCCAGTCCGTTGTCATTATTCTTCCACAGTCCCGAGGGTGACCGATGGGAGATTGGTAAGCCCCGAGTCACGCAAGCGGTAGCTCGATCCCTTCAAGGTGATGACTTCGGCGTGGTGGACGATGCGGTCGATCATCGCGGCGGCAACGACTTGATCACCGAAGACCTCACCCCACCGGGCGAAGGGTAGGTTCGACGTCAGGATCAACGAGGCGTGCTCGTAACGCGACGAGACCAGCTGGAAGAAGAGATTCGCCGCCTCTTGCTCGAAGGGGATGTAGCCAACTTCGTCAACGATGAGCAGCGCGTAGCGGCGCAGCCGCGCGAGTTCGTCACTGAGTCGACCCTGGGCGTGGGCCTTTTGCAGCCGCATCACCCACTCGATCGCTGACGCAAAGAGCACGCGCTGCCCCTGGGACGCGGCTCTGATCCCGAGACCAATCGCCAGGTGCGTCTTGCCGGTGCCCGGTGGACCAAGCAGCACGATGTTCGACCCTTCACTGAGATAGGTGCCCGTCGCCAAGTGCGCCAAGAGCTGGCGCGACAAGGAAGGCTGGTGATCGGGGTTGAACTCCTCTAACGACTTGCGCGTGGGAAAGCTCGCCGCGCGGATGCGCAGTTCAGTGCCCGAGGCTTCGCGCGAGGAGACCTCTGCCGAGAGCACCGCCGCCAGGTAGTCCTCGTAGGACCAGGCGGCGTCACGGGCGTTCTCCGCGAGACGTTTCGCGACGTCACGAATGCGCGGCGCCTTCAAGGCGCGCGAGAGATAGTCGATCTGACTCTGGGTTTCCTTGGTGCTGGTCACAGTGCCACCTGGAAGAACTTGTCGTAGTCGGCGAGGTTGCGGTGCCAGTCGTCACTGCTCGCGGGGCGCGGTGCTTGAAAGAGTGCGCGCAACTCTCGAGCCGCGTCGACGTGGAGGGGATCGGTAAGCGTCTCGGTGCGGGCCCAACTGCGCCGGTGCGCTCCCACACAACGTCCGAGGGCGCTGAAGCGCACCGTCTCGAGGTTGTAGGAAACGTCGACGAAGCTGCCAATGGCGCTCGGGTGCGCCGAGTAGTCGTTGGACGCGACGCGTAGGTAGTAGTCGCGAGCGAGACGAACCCGCCCGAGCACTCCCAGCACCGGAGCGACGGGCGGCAGGGCGAACATCGACGCGCGATCTGACTCGACGGCGTCAATGGGTCGTTGACCCGTTCGTCGCACCAGGCGACTATTGGCCCGGGGCAGCCAGGCGGCTAACTGTTCGTTGAAGTCGTCGGGTGAAGAGAAGTCACGCCCGGGCATGAAGCTCGTCTCGAAGAAACCGTTCATCCGCTCGACGACGCCCTTGGACTCAGGGTCGTAGGGCTTTAACTGGACGAACTTCGTCCCGAGCGTGCCGGCCAAGGACGTCACCTGATCGGTCAACTTGTGGTTTCGTCCAATGCCCGACTCGTTGTCCCAGACCAGTCGGCGAGGCACCGCGCCGAAGGATTGGAGCAGGGACCACATCCCGAGGCACAGGTCTTCAGTCGTGCGCGAGGGGATCATGCGTGCACAGATGAAGCGCGAGTGCGACGCGGTCATGACGAGCACCGGCGGCGAGCCGAGCTGGCCGCTGCCTAAGGGAATCTTCGCCGGCGGGAACCACAGGTCGCACTGCATCTGATCACCCGGCTCGTAGTTAATCCGATCAGCGGGATCCACTGGGGCGTAGTCCGGGCGGATCTCGGCCACTTTCATGCGCAAGAACGAACTCGAACCCGTCCACCCGATCCGTTCAGCGATGACCGTCGCGGGCATCTTGGGATACTCGCTCAGCAGCGACCTGATCTGAGGAACGAAGCGCGACACCGAGTTCGGGGTCTGCGTTCGTTCATATTGCGGCGGGCTCGACGACGCCACCGCTTTCGCCACGGTATTTCGCGAGATCTCCAATCTCTGAGCGATCGAGCGCATCGATTCGCCTTCGCTGAGGTGGAGGTGCCTGATAAGTGCCCAGTTTTCCAAAGTGATCACCTTCCCATCTTGGTTAGGTGGCTCACTTTTCAAGCGGCGTTATGGCTCACTTTTCGAGCGGCGTCGACAAAAGGGCACGGACCTTTCGAAGCACTCCGCCGCCGATCTTCGGAAGTTTCAGCGGAGCCTTAATGGACGTCCTCGCATGACCCTCGGCTACATGACACCATTAGAGAAGTTCACCGAGCTCGTTGCGCTCACCAACTGACTCCGCCTTCCGTATCGCATTCCACAGTCAAGTGACATGATTCCATAGCCCGTATCCTCCGAACCAGCCCCTGCGAGTCAAAGGCTTTCATATCCGCAATGCGTTGTAAAATGTGAGTGGTTCAGTTGCGATTGTAGTGATATCAAGGACTTTTGTGCGTGGTAACAAACTGATACCATCATCCGAATGGAGCAGCCTGAGTTCAATGTTCCCATTCTCGGTGGCGCGCCTGCCACCGTTGCGGTTATTGGCGGAGGCTATGTAGGTCTGCCGACAGCTGCGGTACTTGCCAGTTTCGGACACAATGTCACTTTGGCAGAACACGATGTCTCCCGTCTTCGAATTCTGCAGGGAGGCAAATCTCCGCACTACGAGGCGGACCTTGAGGACTTGATGAACGAGAGTGTTTCAAAGGGAAACCTCAAGTTCGTATTAGACAGCGCCGAAGCCGTGAGTTGCGCCGAAATCATCTTCGTATGTGTACCAACGCCACAAAGCGCCGATGGATCAACAGATATGTCGCATTTGATGAACGCGGTAACGAGTTTCGCGCCCAGTCTAATGCCAAGGGCGATCGTAGTGATCAAATCCACAGTTCCCGTCGGGACCGCGCAACGAGTGTGTGGCGCCATTGATCGTCCGGACATTTCCGTTGTGTCGAATCCCGAATTTCTCAGTGCGGGTACAGCGGTCGCTGAAAGTTTGCACCCGGAACGAATCGTCGTTGGCGCTAGAGACGGAGCCATAGCGCGACGTGTCGCGTCGCTGTTTGAAGAGTCACAGGCGCCTGTTGTGATCACGGATAATTCGACTGCTGAGACTATAAAATACGCCGCAAACGCCTTTCTCGCAGTGAAACTCAGTTTCAGTAACGAAATCTCTCGATTCTGCGAGCGCGTAGATGCCAACGTGATCGACTTATTAAAGGGCTTGGGATACGACCACCGAATTGGCTTTAGTTACCTTCAACCGGGTCCCGGCTGGGGAGGATCGTGCCTGCCGAAGGATACGGCGTCGTTAATCATGATGGGGAAGGCAAACGATTTCGATTTTCCAGTACTTAGTTCGGCGGTGGTCACGAACCGCGCGCAGTTGGAGCACGTCGTAGATGCGGTGATGTCGAGAGTGGGATTCGTCGGTTCGCCAGTGGTTGGACTTTGGGGCCTGACATTCAAGGCGGGGACCGACGACAGAAGAAATTCTCCGGCGATCGAAATCGCGAGGCGTCTACTGGAGTCAGGTGTCACGTTACGGGCATACGATCCCACCGTAATTTCGGGAGGGGCCGACGACCTACAGGGCATTGAAATCGTGAACGACGCTTACAGCGCGGCTAACGACGCATCTCTAGTGGTACTCCTTACCGAGTGGCCCGAATTTCGAGAGTTGGACTGGGAAAAAGTGGCTGCCGCAATGGCCGAACCCTCAATATTTGATACCCGGAATATTCTCGACCGTAACGAGATCAGCAAGTATTCGCTTCAATACGGTAGTATTGGTATCTCACAAAGCGCTGATTCTCTTTAACACTGTGTTCAGTCGATCCGCTGTTGACAGAATGAAGCGTCGAAACAAATAACTTCGCCAGGAGACTCCAGAGGCATGGAAAGAAAATGAGAATCGTCAAAGCCTTAGTCACATTCGGGGCCTTGGCACTTTTGTAAACGCTGATCGAAAACAGCAACACTTTGCCCCTAAAACGCGCATCGAAAGCAGCAACACCCAACAGCCGGGCTGACAAGTTGGTTCCTCTGGGAACCAATCAGCGAAACGGGAGAAGGGTGCACAGCAACATGCAAGTTTGGACGGAGATTCGCCGATAAGTACCGGTCGAGAAGGTGCCCAAGCGCCAGATCTGCCGGGACTACAACATCAGCTTCCACACCTTGGCCAAGATGCTCGAGAACGTCGAGCCACCGGGCTACCAACAGCGCCCCGGCGAGCGGCCGCGGCCCAAGTTGGGACCGTTCCTCGGGGTGATCGAGGAGATACTGCGCCTCGACGAGACCGCCCCGAAGAAGCAGCGCCACACGACCAAACGCGTCTTTAGGCGCCTACGTGACGAGCACGGTTACAGCGGATCCGAGAGTCACGTGCGGCGTTACCTCGTCGAAAACGACCACCGCCACCGTGAGGTGTTCGTGCCGCTCGCCCAGCCACCGGGCGAGGCCCAGTTTGACTTCGGCGAGGCCGTCGTCGAGATCGCCGACGTGCGACGAAAGGTCGCGCTCGCGGTGATGAGCCTGCCCTACTCGGACGTATTTTTCGTGTCGGCGTTTCCGCGCGAGTGCACCGAGACCTTCCAGAGCGCCCACGACCGCGCGTTCGAGTTCTTCGGCGGCGTGCCCACCAAGATCGCCCCCGATTATGTTCCCTGGAACATAATCGGGAATGACGACGGCGGTTTCAACCGGTCAGCGCAATACTTGGTCAGTCATCCTTAACGGAGTGACATTCAAGGGGGCGCAGTGCGTGTTCAACTCACGAAGCAGCAACGACAATTGGCTTTTCGACTTCGAGGCAAGGGTGAGTCGCTGAGCAGCACCACCTAACTTCAACAAGCCTGGGGACAGAGTCGAGCACTCTGGGACCAGAACCGTGCCGATGTTTCGATATATCGATAACGGTCGCGCGCCTGATATCGTTTCGCTTGTGCACCTTCGGCGGAACGCCTTTAATAGCGGATTCGGTGTTTCTATGTCGTCCCCGAAACAAGCTCTGGGTGTCGCGCCTGCGAGGCAACTCCTTTCGACCGCATGGTCGACTGCGAATAAGTGCATTGATCTCCTTATGGCAGTATCTCTCGAGGCCGTTATTCGGTGGCGCGCGTCGGAGGTGCCCCTAGGGAACCTGCCGGACCGACTACTTGTTATTGCTCCTCACCCCGACGATGAGACCATCGGGTGTGGCCTCATTGCTTATGAGACCGTGAAGGGAGGGGGTTCTGTGTGGGTCGCTATTGCGACAAGCGGGGAGGGCTCTCGCCCAGGGCCCGGTCAAGAATTGATTGCCGAGGTTCGGCGTGCCGAGACATCAATGGCAACTGCGGTTCTCGGAATTAAATCCAAGAATGTACGTTGGCTAAACCTCCCGAATCTAACCGCCCATGAAGACCAGATGGTCTTACTCGTGGAAGAACTAGTCGAGTTCTGCAAACCCAACGTGGTGCTTGTCACCGCTACTTCAGATCCCCATCCCGATCACGCTGCGCTTGGCAGAGCCGCGCGGCGTGCCGTATTCGCCACACATCCCGCCCTGTTCGAGTACATGGTCTGGGGTTGGTATGACCCTCGGTCGTGGCTGCGAACTCTGATTAGAACACGCGACGCCTCAGCGTCCGGCGCAGACCTTCCATTCGGCGCCGTGCAATTCCGAAGTCCAGGTGGCCTCGAATGCAAGCGCAGAGCTCTGTCGTGCTATCTCTCGCAGCTGGGACCCACGGCGGTAAAGGTTGGGCTACCGGCCGGAACAGGAATGCTCAGTCATCGTTTTCTTTCGCATTTCCTCAAGACAAGTGAGGTGGTCTTCCCAGTGAACACAGCGGCACGAGAACTGATTGAATCGGGTGTGACCTCGAACGCATCGGATAGGTAGGAGATAACTGGCATTGGGCGATATGCAAGTTTCCGTGGCAATGATCAACTACAACTACGGCCGTAACCTGCGCGAAGCGATCGACTCGGCACTCGATCAGACCGTCGCACCGCTAGAGATCGTTGTCGTCGATGACGGGTCGACGGACGAGAGTCGCAGCGTCCTCCGTGAGTATGGTGACCAGATCGTCACCGTGCTGACCGAGAACAGAGGACCTACAGCTGCGACAAACACTGCTCTGGAGCATTGCTCTGGTGAAATCGTTTGTAGGTTGGACTCCGACGACCCTAGGGACTGCCCAGACTTTGGTTGTCTCCTAACCTCACTCTGGCAACTGCCTTTCCTGTCATCTACACGGACGAGAGGTATCACGAGTCGCAAGGTTCGGCATTTCTGTTGTTTGAGTACGGCCGACAAATGGTGCTCCGATTTGTCGAATCACGTTCAAGGCTCGAGTCCTTCGGCGCCCACAACGTATTTCAGGGATAGGTGATAGGGACGGTTGAAACGTCCGTTTCGTCGTTGCTCCTTGTGCGCGGATCCCAGTGAATTG
>PLNQ01000137.1 GCA_003141815.1 Acidimicrobiaceae bacterium
AGATCCAACACCCGAACAACCCGGGCGGTTTCGGTCTGGGTGGCCTCGGACCGGTCGCCGAAGGTTTCGTCGGGCTGGCCTTCGGTGTGGGCGTCCTCGCCCTCGTCGGATTCTGGGTGGGAGAGCGCGATGACTGACGAACACCGCACGCCGGTCTCGCTGTCGGGTCTGCCCGCGAACGATCCGCACCTGCAGCCCGCGGCTCGCAATCCCCAGCTGGTCGAACGCGTCATCAGTGTCTGCTTCATCGTCGGCACGCTCTGCATCGCCGGCTTCGGCGCGTGCTACTGGATTGACGCTCAGGCGTGGAAGCTAGGCGCCACGCTCGGTGGCGGACTCTTGTTCCTCGGCATCGGCATCGTCGCCTGGGGCAAGTACCTCATGCCGCGCGGTCCGTTCGTCGAAGAGCGCCACACGCTCGCGAACTCCGAAGCCGATCGGCAAGCATTCGCGGCCGCCATCGTCGAACGAGGCGGTGGCGTCGTCCAACGTCGCAAACTGCTCGGCAAACTGCTCGGTGGGGGAATGGGCATCTTCGGCATCGTGGCGATGTTCCCTTTACTGCGCAGCCTCGGACCGTTGCCGAAGACGACGATGCAGCACACTGACTGGCGCTCCGGCTCTTACGTCGTCGATCAGTCCGGTCGCCGCGTGCAGGTGGGCGACCTCGCCGTGGGATCGATCGAGACCGTCTTTCCCGAGGGCACCGAGAACTCGGACCGCGGCCAAGCCGTCGACCAGACGGTGTTGATTCGAGTCTCCAACGAGGCGTTCACGACGATGAAGGGTCGCGAGACCTGGGCGCCGCACGGCTACGTCGCCTACTCGAAGGTCTGTACGCACCTCGGGTGTCCGGTCGGTCTCTACGAGCAAGAATTGCAACTGCTCGTCTGTCCGTGTCACCAGTCGATGTTCAACGTGACGAATGGCGCCGTGCCGCAGTTTGGACCGGCACCGCGACCACTGCCGCAGTTGCCGCTCTACGTCGACTCCTCGGGGTACCTGCGTAGCCAGAGCGGCTACCACGAGGCCGTCGGTCCGGGATTCTGGGAGCGATCGTGAGCGACGTCATTGACACCAAACGCGCGAAGAAGCAGGCCCTCGGCCCCTACGGCCGCGTCGGCCAGACACTGGACGAACTCGACGACCGCTTGGGCCTGGCGCGCGGCGGACGCACGTTCATGGACAAGATCTTCCCGGACCACTGGTCGTTCATGCTCGGTGAGATTGCGCTCTATTCGTTCCTGATCCTGATGGTGACCGGTGTCTTCTTGACGCTGTACTTCATCCCGAGTTCGGCCATCGTGACCTATCACGGTAGCTACGCGCCGCTCGATGGTCAGAAGATGACCCAGGCATTCGCCTCGACGGTCAACCTCTCCTTCGCCGTTCGCGGTGGTCTCTTGATGCGACAGATGCACCACTGGGCCTGTGACATCTTCGTCGGTGCCATCGTCATCCACATGGCGCGCGTGTTCTTCACGGGAGCCTTCCGCAAGCCCCGCGAGCTGAACTGGATCGTCGGTTCGACGCTATTGATCCTGGCGATCGTGAACGGTTTCCTCGGCTACTCGCTGCCCGACGACTTGGTCTCAGGGACCGGCATCCGCATCGCGTATTCGATCATCCTGTCGGTCCCGTTGGTCGGCACCTACCTGGCGTTCTTCATCTTCGGCGGCAACTTCCCGGGCACGTACACCATTCCGCGCTTCTTCATCCTGCACGTGTTGCTCGTGCCCCTTCTCATCCTCGGTCTCGTCGGCGCGCACCTCTTCTTGCTCGTGCGACAAAAGCACACGCAGTTCCCGGGCAACGGTCGCACCGAGAAGAACGTCGTGGGCTCGCCGATGTTCCCGGTCTTCATGGCGAAGACGACCGGCTTTCTCTTCATCGTGGGCGGCATCACCGCGCTCCTCGGCGCCTTTGCTCAGATCAACCCGATCTGGCAGTTCGGACCGTACGACGCGGCGCGCATCTCCTACGCCGTGCAGCCCGACTGGTACATGGGCTTCCTCGACGGAGCGCTACGAATATTCCCGTCATGGTCGTTCATGGCCTTCGGCCATACGATCCCGCTCGAGGTCACCATTCCCGCGGTGATCCTGCCGGGCATCCTCTTCAACATCGCCTACGTCTGGCCACTGTTGGAGCGTAAGTTCACCAAGGACAACGAGATTCACCACCTCCTGGATCGTCCCAGTGATCGTCCCAAGCGCACCGCCGCGGGTGTCGCCGTCTTGGTACTCCTCGCGATGTTGCACATCGCGAGCTCGACCGACGTCATCGCCAACTTCTTTCACGTCTCGCTCGAAGCAACGCTGTGGGCAATGCGCATCCTGGTGATCATCCTGCCGATCATCGCCTACCCGCTCGCCTACAAGATCTGCACGGAGATGCAGGGCTTCAGGGGAAGTGGCAAGCGCAAGACCCACAACATCGTCTCGCGTACGGCCGAAGGGGAGTACATCGCGACGCCCACGCCGTCCTACGGCGAGGACGTGGGTCACGAACTCGAGGCGACGCCCGTCCCGACGTACATCGAGGTCGAGCCCGACGAGCCGGCCGAGAGTGGCGTGAGGACCGTCGATCGCTAGAGTGATTCGACGAGTTGGCTCGTAACGCCAGCTCCCAAAGCAGATATCCACGTGAACGCCCATGCGTAACATGGGCTCTGTGGCAACGACGCACGACTCCAAGTGGCCCTCAGCCGCCACGTTGCTGCACGCAGAATACGTCGCGGGCCCGCGCAACGTCGCGTTGGTGGGCGTATCCACGTACGCGACGTCGGTGTCGATGCGATCGGCCTCGAGTACGCCCGCGGCGATCCGAGAGGCACTCAAGCGCTTCTCGACCTGGTCGTTTGAAGACCAGGTCGACTTGGCCGAGGTGGTCGCCCTCATCGATCACGGCGACGTCGCCGACCCCGACGGAGAAGGGGGAAGCGAACGCGTCGCCACCGCCCTCGCGGCCGTCGACGCCAGAACCGAACTCACGGTCATTCTCGGTGGTGACAACGCCGCGACCTGGCACGCGCTGCGCGCACTGGCGACTGAATCGCTTAAGGACTTCGGATTGATCACGCTCGACGCGCACTTGGACATGCGCGAAGGTCGCTCCAATGGCTCACCCGTTCGCCAACTTCTCGAAGAAGGACTCGATCCCCTTCACGTCGTTCAAGTCGGACTCGGGGACTTCTCGAACTCCGCGCCCTACGCCCGCGACGCCCTCGCATCGGGCGCGACGATCATCGGGCGCGACGCGTTTCGTCGCGAGGACGTCGCCGTGATCGCCCGCCGGGCGCTCGACATCGCGGGCGCCGACGGCCGCAAGGTCTACGTTGACGTCGACCTCGACGTGGCCGACCAGGCCATCGTGCCCGGATGTCCCGCCGCCGCACCCGGCGGACTGAGCGCCGACGAAGTCCGCCGATTCGTGCGTGAAGTGACGTCGTCCAGATCCGTCGTCGCGATCGACTTCACCGAGATCGACGCCGAACAAGACAGCATCGACCGGCGAACGGTTCGTCTGGCCGCGCTCTTAGTACTCGAAACGCTCGCGGGCGTGCAAAGGAGATCGGCGTGACCGTCGTCGTTGGACTTGAACCTCTCACGAGGGCGCAGTTGATTGCCATCGCGCGCTTCTTCGAGCCCGTCGCCCTCAGTGACGAGGTACTGGAACGTCTCACGCGCCAGCGTGTTGCCATTGACGTGCTGGTCGACAGTGGAGAACCGATCTACGGCCTCTCCACGGGTTTTGGGTCACTTGCGACGACGTCGATCTCGCGCGAGCGTCGCCGAGACCTCCAACGATCGCTCATTCGATCCCACGCCGCGGGCGTGGGACCCGAAGTCGAGGCCGAGGTCGTGCGCGCGATGATGGTCTCTCGTCTCACCAATCTCTGCAGTGGCGTGTCGGGTGTTCGCACCACCACGGCCGAGGCGTACGCCGCGCTATTGAACGCTGGCATCACGCCCATCGTGCACGAGTTCGGATCACTGGGCTGTTCTGGCGACCTCGCCCCCCTCGCGCACGTCGCGTTGGCGTTGATGGGCGAGGGCGACGTTCGCGACGCCGGAGGAGCTCGTCGACGAGCGGCCGACGCGCTGGCCGACGCGGGGCTCGTTCCCGTAGAACTCGCCGAAAAGGAGGGGCTAGCGCTCATCAACGGGACCGACGGCATGTTGGGCCAGCTCGTGCTGGCCCTCGACGACGGCATGGCGCTGCTGCAACAGATGGACCTCGCGGCCGCAATGTCGATTCAGGCCCTTCGCGGTACGAATCGCGTCTTCCTCGCGGAGATCCACGCGCTGCGACCCCACCCCGGTCAACTCGCGAGCGCCAAGAATCTGATGGCGCTCCTCAGCGACTCAGAGATCGTCAACGCTCACCTCGACGACTTCTCGCAGGTGCAAGACGCCTACTCACTACGTTGTGCGCCACAAGTGCACGGCGCGGCGCGCGACACGTTCAACTACGCCGCCGGCGTCGCCGATATCGAGTTGGCCGCCGCGATCGATAATCCCTCGGTACTCGCGGACGGCTCGTTGGTGTCGAACGGCAACTTTCACGGCGCGCCCGTTGGCTTCGTGCTCGACTTTCTCGCCATCGCGCTCGCCGACGTGGCGTCGATGTCCGAGCGTCGCACCGACCGGCTCCTCGACGAGAATCGCAGTTACGGACTGCCCCCGTTCCTCGCGCACGAAGCCGGTGTCGACTCGGGTCTCATGATCGCTCAGTACGCGCAGGCTGCTCTCGTGACCGAGATGAAACGTCTCGCTTCGCCGGCGAGTGTCGACTCCATTCCCTCTTCGGGCATGCAAGAAGACCACGTGTCGATGGGCTGGCACGCCGCTCGAAAACTGCGCAAATCAATCGACGCCTTTCGTGACGTCGTGGCGATTGAACTGCTCGCCAGCGCGCGCGCCCTGGCACTGCGCGCGCCGTTGACGCCTTCACCGGTGACGGCCGCGATTGCCGATCGCGTGAACGCGCTCTCTGGGGGACCGGGTCACGACCGCTGGCTCTCACCCGAGATCGCCGCGGTCTCCGAGCTCGTCGCGAATCGCGAATTACTCGAGACGGCGTCACGTTTCGTGACGTTGCACTAGGCGAAGGAGTTTCCATGGAAGGTGCGCGACCCGTACGAGCCGCGAGAGGCACGTCCATCAGTGCGCTCGGCTGGCCCCAAGAGGCGGCCCTTCGCATGCTGCAGAACAACCTCGATCCCGAAGTCGCCGAACGC
>PLNQ01000031.1 GCA_003141815.1 Acidimicrobiaceae bacterium
TGGCGAGTTACCCCGTCGACTGCTACGAACTCATCGTCATTGGGCCGAGTCACCCGTTATTGCGTGCGGCACTGACGCTGGACGCCAAGGAGAATGGCCTCGACCTCGCGGTCCAGCGCGCGGGGCTGTACCGACGAGCGAAACATCTCGTCGTGATGGACGCCGACTCGACGTTGTTGCAAGACGAGGTCATCGACCTGCTTGGTGAGGCCTCGGGTCGCGCCGAGGAAGTGTCCGCGATCACGAGGTCCGCGATGAACGGCGAGATCGACTTCGCGGAAGCGTTACGGCGTCGGGTCGAACTCTTGGCGGGTCTGCCAGCCAGTGTCCTCGATGACGTGCGCTTGAAACTGCGCCTCGCGCCTGGGGCACGAACACTGGTGCGCACGTTGCAACGTCTCGGTTACGTACCGGCCGTGGTGTCAGGGGGATTCGTGGAGGTGCTGGCGCCCCTCCTCGCCGAGCTCGATGTCACGTACTTCGAAGCCAACCAACTCGAGATCGTCGACGGTGCCCTTACAGGCCGAGTCGTGGGGGAGATCTTGGATCGCGCGGGAAAGGCTCGCGCCCTGCGTCGCTTCGCGGCCGAGGTCGGCGTGCCCCTCGAGCAGACCGTCGCCGTGGGTGACGGTGCGAACGACATCGACATGCTCTCGGTCGCGGGACTGGGCATTGCCTTTAACGCCAAGGCCCTGGTGCAAGAGCACGCCGACACCGCCCTTTCGGTGCCCTACCTCGACGCCGTTCTCTACTTCCTGGGCATCAGTCGCGAGGAGATCGAGACCGTCTAACGACCTTCGAAGTGCGGTTCATGCGGTCGTTACCACATAGTAAGGTCAGCCTTGGATCGACATGGGGAGAATCATGAAGGTGGTCATTGACGCCGATCTCTGTCAGGGACACGGTCGGTGCTTCTCTATTGCGCCCATCATCTTCGACTTCGACGAACTCGGCAACGGCGTCGTCATCGGCGTCGGCTCGCTCACTCCTGAGACGATCGATCTCGCGCGATTAGCCCAGGCCAACTGCCCCGAACACGCCATTTTCATAGAGGAGTCGTCGTGACCGACAAGCCCCCAGTCCTCGACTTCGCCACCGACTTCGATCACACGGACCCCGAGTGGGTGAATGATCCGTACACCATCTGGGAGGACCTCCGTCAGCGTTGTCCCGTCGCCCACACCGATCGCTTCGGCGGCGCGTGGTTTCCCGCCACGCACGCGGGCGTGACGGCGATTGCGAAGGATACCGAGCACTTCACGAGCCGCGCCGTCATCATCGCGGAAGGTCGCCCGACTGAAGAGGACTTGCCGGCGCCGATCGGCGTGGCTCCTCCCATCACTTCGGACCCGCCCTTTCACCAGATCGCGCGAAGATTGATACTGCCGGCCTTCGCGCCGGGCGTCGTGAACGCACTCGAGCCCCAGATTCGCGCCCTGTGCGCCTCGTTGCTCGATGACATCATTACCGAGACGGTCGTCAACGGTTCGTTGGACTACGCGCGCCTCATTCCGCCGTCGGTGATTCGCCAGATGCTGGGCTTTCCCGAAGAGGACACCGAGAAGTTCATCGAGATGGTGCACATCATCACCGAAGCGGTCGACTTGCCGCTCGATGAGCGCATTGAACTCTTCGCACCCGTCGAGGAGTACTTCACCACCAAGATCGAAGAGCATCAGGAGAATCCTCGCGACGATCTCACGACGTTTCTCCTCAACGCCGAGATCAACGGCGAGAAGCTCGCCCTCGAACACGTCTTTGGCACCATGGTGTTGATTCTCGTTGCGGGGATCGACACGACGTGGGGCGCCATCGGCGCTTCGCTGTGGCACTTGGCCCAGCATCCCGACGACCTTGCGCGTCTCGTGAATGAGCCCGACCTGATGCCCGTCGCCATCGAAGAGTTCCTGCGCTTCTACGCGCCGGTCACCATGGCGCGTCTCGTCAACGCCGACATGGAGTACCTGGGCTGTCCGATGAAGGAGTACGACTGGATCCTCCTCGGGTTCCCGGCCGCGAACCGCGACCCGATCGTCTTCAAGGACGCGGACAAGTTCATCATCGATCGCGCGGAGAATCGCCACGTGGCCTTCGGACTCGGCATCCATCGCTGCATCGGCTCGAACCTCGCGCGCCTCGAACTACGCGTCGCGATCGAGGAGTTCATCAAGCGTTACCCCAAGTTCGAACTTGCGAACAAAGATGACGTCACCTGGGCTCAGGGGCAGATACGTGGTCCGCGGAATCTCCCGCTACGAATCTTGAGCTGAGCCATGACCATCGACGCCGAGGCCGAGGCCGACGCCAAACGTCCGGTCGTCGACTTCGCCACCGACTGGGATCACACCGACCCCGCGTGGGTGAGCAATCCCTACCCGATCTGGGATGACCTTCGCGCACGTTGTCCGGTCGCGCACACCGACCGTTACGCGGCGGGCTGGTTCCCGACCACCCACGAGATGGTCGCCGAGATCGCCAACGACACTGAGCACTTCACCAGTCGTATGGTGGTCGTGACCAACAACAAGTTCCCGCCGAACGCGCCACCGGCGCCGATGGGTGGTGCGCCACCCATCACGTCGGATCCACCGTTTCACCAGTTCGCTCGACGTCTGATCCTGCCGGCCTTCGCGCCCGGTCCCGTGAACGCCATGGAGGACCAGGTTCGTGCGCTTTGTGCGAAGCACCTCGACGCGCTGGGTGACCTGAAGGAGTTCGACGCGGGGTCCCAGTACGCCCAGTACATCTCGCCGGGCGTCATCGCCAAGATGTTGGGCTTTCCCGAAGCGAACGAGGATCTCTTTCGCGACTTCGTCCACGTCGTGCTCGACCTCGTGGACTTAGCGCCCGAGGAGCGTGGGCCGCTGTTCTTGCCCATGGCCGAGTACTTCAACGCTCAGATCGAAGACCACGTCGCGCACCCGCGCGACGACTTCACGAGTTATCTGTTGAACGTCGAGTTCAACGGTGAGAAGTTGTCGCTCGAGCACGTGCGCGGCACCATGGTCTTGACACTGGTGGCGGGGATCGACACCACGTGGTCGGCGATCGGCTCTTCGATCTGGCACCTCGCTCAACACCCAGAGGATCTCGCGCGACTCGTCAACGAACCTGAGCTGATGCCAATCGCGATCGAAGAGTTCCTGCGCTTCTACGCACCGGTGACGATGGCGCGCTTGGTGAAGGAGGACCTCGACTTTCACGGATGCCCGATGAAGAAGGACGACTGGGTGTTACTCGGCTTTCCGGCGGCGAACCGTGATCCCGAGGCCTTCGTCGACGCCGATAGGTTCATCATCGACCGGGCCGTGAATCGTCACGCGGCCTTCGGGCTCGGTATTCACCGCTGCGTCGGATCGAACCTTGCGCGGATGGAGCTACGGGTTGCTTTGGAAGAGTTCATCGCTCGCTACCCGAGGTTCGAACTTTCGGACGCCAGTGGCGTCACGTGGGCGCCGGGACAGGTTCGAGGACCACGACGGATTCCTCTTCGGATCAACGCTTAGCGATCCGAAGAGGAATCCGTCGACCTACGCCGCGCGGACGATGGCGGGGTCGTGAACCTTGTCGACCTCGACGGGGGAGCCGTCAGCGTGGCGTAGAGCATGTTCGTGATGCGCCGCCCGATTCGCACGTACACCCATCACGAGTGGAACGAAAATGACCGCCAACGCGAGGGGCACTAGGACGATACTGAGTAACAGGATCAACATCATTGTTTTACTCCTTGCTTTGTCGTACGCCGAAACCTTTCCGGGCACGACAACAACGTAGGTAGTGAAGTTAAGTTCCGCGTATGGATAACGAAAAGCTCTTCTCAAACTTTCGTGACGAATAGATGTCGTAGGAAAATCACGTGTATACGTTTTGACACAGCGTGTTTCGACGTCGACACCGCGACGCAAGCGATTACCCGAAGTTCACGCGTTCACAAGTTCTGTCGTCACGGTCTAATCACTCACGCGACGCGTCGAGAAGTTCTTAGGAAAAATTGATAGTGCAAGTGTTCACATCTCGTGGCGACGGTCGAACGCGCGAACGATTACCTCTTGCGCACGAACCCGAGACGCGCTATCGTCGCCCGACTTCTCGTGCGACGTTTTCTACAGTCCGAGATTCGTCGGGCCCGTCGCCCACAGATTCGCCATCCACGCTTCGACGGCGTCGGCTTCGCGCGGTAGCGCCGCGGACAGGTTCCTTGCGCCTGAAGCCGTGACGAGGATGTCGTCCTCGATGCGCACACCAATCCCGCGGTACTCCTCGGGCACGGTGAGGTCGTTGGCCTGAAAGTAGAGACCGGGTTCGACTGTCAGGACGTAGCCTTCGGCCAAGTCGCCCCAGTAGAACTCGTTACGCGCGTTCGCGCAGTCGTGCACGTCGATGCCCAACATGTGACTGGTGCCGTGCAGGGTGTAGCGCCGATGGAGCTGTCGATCCTTGCGAAGAGCCAGGGCGGGCTCTTCTTTCAAGATGCCCATCTCGAAGAGTCCCTCGGCGAGAACCGCCATCGCCGCGTCGTGTGGTGCCATGAAGTTGGCGCCGGGCTTCACGGCCGCGATACCGGCCGTCTGCGCCGCGAGGACGAGTTCGTAGACGCGTCGCTGCGGTGCGGAGAACGTGCCACTGATGGGCATCGTGCGCGTGACGTCGGCGGTGTAGAGATTGTCGCACTCGATGCCCGCGTCGAGCAGCAACAGATCGCCGTGTCGAAGCTGGCCGTTGTTGCGCGTCCAGTGCAGCGTCGTCGCGTGCGAGCCGCTCGCCGCGATGGTGTCGTAGCCCACGTCGTTACCCTCGACGCGCGCGCGCAAGTTGAAGACGCCCTCGATGACCCGCTCACCGCGGCCCTCCGCGCTCGGTAGTGCCCGCACGACGTCCTCGAAGCCCTTCACCGTGAAGTCAATGGCTTTCTGGAGTTGGGAGATCTCGAAGTCGTCCTTCACTAGTCGCAGCTCGCTCAGCGTGTTCGCGAGCTCCTCGTCCTCGTCGCTCGGATCGTGAAGAGCATCGACGCCAGCGTCGAAGCCGCGAAGGGTCAAGACGTCGGCGCCCCCGAGGGACACGAGGTCCTTCTCGAGGTTTTCGAGGGGAGCGGTGTCGAGGTCGTAGTAGATCGCCGCTTCGTCGACCCCTCGGCGAGGGCCGACCCATAGTTCGCCGTAACGCGCGTCGGTGTAGAACTCGTGCGTCGCGGCGTCGCGTCGATGCGGGACGTACAGCGTGGCGTTCGTCCCCGCGTCACTGGGCGAAATGACGAGTACGGCGTCGGGTTCGTCGCAGCCCGTGAGGTAGAAGAAGTCGGTACCGGCTCGAAAGCGGTAGTCGGTGTCGTTGGCGCGCGTCTTGAAGTTCCCCGTCGGCACGACGATGGTCTTGCCGGCGAACTTGGCGCCGAGCCGCTGGCGCCGCGCGGATGAATAGATGGTGGCGGGATGCACGTCGTGCGAGATCTTCGCTTGCTCCCAGTTGCCGGTCATGTAATCGAAGAGCACCCGAGGACTCGGTGGACGGTGCGGCCCGACCCACACCCAGTGCTCGGAAACCGGGTGTTCTTCGGAGACGTCAGGCTCGGGTATCTCTACTTCTTCGCTCATGTCCATAACTTACAACTGGCCGTTTGCCCTGCGTATGCTCGCTGAATGGACATCTCAGTGCGCCACGAAGGTCCGGTCGCGATTCTCACCTGGAACGACGGTGAAAATCGGCTAAACGCTGACTCGTTGAAGCGACTCAACGAACTCCTCGACGATCTTGAAGCGACCAGCGGACCCCTCGCAATTGTCGTTACCGGCGTGGGTAAGTTCTTTTCCAATGGCCTCGACCTCGCACGATTCGGCGCCAATCAGGCCGAATTCACGGCGACGCTCGAACAACTCGAACGCACGATCGCGCGACTGCTCCTCTTTCCCGCGTATACCATCGCGGCCCTCAACGGTCACACCTTCGCCGGCGGCGCGTTACTGAGTTGCGCCTTCGACTACCGCGTGATGCGCGAGGATCGCGGGTACTGGTGCATGAACGAAGCCGAGATTGGTTTCGCACTCGATGAAAGACTCTGGTCGATCCTCGAGCACCGCTTGCCGCGTGCGACGGCGCTCGTCGCCGCGACGACCGCGAAGCGCTTCAACGGTCCTGATGCCTTCGCGACGGGGATCGTCGAAGCGACGGCGAGCGAAGGGGAACTACTCGGCCACGCGATTGAGGTCGCCACTCGTTACGCCACGCTGGATCGCACCACGTTGTCTAAGCACAAGTACTTGGCGCACGGCGAGGAAGCCAAGTTGTTGGGGTGGAGGAGCTAGTTGTCCGCGGTGGTGCGACCAGCGACGGAATCCGACGCCAACGCGGTGCTGAGCATCGACGGAGGTGTGTTGGGAACTGCGGAACATGCTTCGCTCGTCTCGCGACGTATCGAGTCGGGTCACTGTCTCGTCAGCGAGTGTGAGGGACGCGTCTCGGGGTTCGCTACCGTGCATCCCCGATCGTTCTTTGGTCGTGACTTTATTGAGTTACTCGTGGTCGACACTGACTTTCGGCGGCAAGGAGTTGCGAACGCGCTCCTTGGAGCGTGCGCCCATCGCTCGACGACACCAGAACTGTTCACCTCTACGAACAGTTCCAACCTTCCAATGCTCAATCTGTTGCGCAAAGCGCAGTGGTTGTTCAGCGGAGAGTTAGTCGGAATCGACGAAGGTGACCCCGAACTCGTCTTTTATAGAAGTTCGGAACTAAAACTCTTTTTGAGTCAGTCGGTCCACGAGACGCCATGACGAGGGAAGTGCGACACCTGAGATGGCGGCTTTGATAACTTCGCCCGACACGAATGGCGTGAAGCCGAGCGCGATTGCCTCTGACGGCGAGACGTGAATCGCGAACTTGAGCCACGTCACGCCAATGACGAAGATGATGACGTCACCAATCGCCATTGAGACAACGGCGCGAGTGATCGTGCGGTCCGTCCCTCGTGATGCCAACCAACCGAGCATCGATCCGGCCACGATGAAGCCAATGAGGTACCCGAAGGTTGCCACGGCGTAGCCACTCGCGTGGCTGGCGAACCACGGGACGCCCGCAATACCGGCGACGAGGTAGAGCGACAACGCTAAACCGGCTCGACGCCAACCCAGCGCCGTGCCAGCCAGCATGACGCCGAGCGTCTGGCCAGTTATGGGTACAGGGTTACGCGGGAGATGTATGGAGATCTGCGCGAGCGCGCCGACGAGCGCGGCCGCGCCCACGACGAGGGCGACTTCCGCGAGTACCGACTTCGGTACGACGTCGGCGAGTACGCGACGTGGTGCGGGCATGGTGATAGTTGACATCAAGATCTCCTCGTCATTTCGTTACGGTTACCTTACGTGAGTGAGCGAGACATCAAGAACAACATCAGTACTCGTGAGTAACTAGATCCAACCGTGATCGCGAGCGATCTGATCGACGTCACCGATGCGCATGCCAGTTCGATGCTGCAGTGTGCGAATGAGTCCGCCGGCTTCATAGAGCGACTCGTGCGTACCGGTGTCGAGCCAGGTCGTCGCTCGCGAGAGGATCTCGACGCGAAGCTCGCCTCGTTCGAGGTACGCGTTGTTGAGCGCGGTGATCTCGAGCTCGCCTCGTTCGCTCGGTGTCAGGTTTCGCGCGAAGTCCGACGCACGTTCGTCGTAGAAGTAGATGCCCGGCACCGCGAAGGTACTCTTCGGAACGGCGGGCTTCTCTTCGATCGAGAGCACTTGGCCATTGTCGTTGAACTCGACGACGCCGTACGCCGTGGGATTCGAGACCTGATAGGCGAAAATGAGGGCACCTTGCACGCTGGTGTTCTGCTGCAAGTGGGTCCCAAGCCCCGGACCGTAGAAGAGGTTGTCGCCCAAGATGAGAGCGCACTTCTCGCCGTCGAGGAACTTCTCGCCCAAGATCAGCGCTTCAGCGAGTCCGTTCGGCTGGTCCTGCACGATGTAGGAGAGCTTGATACCTAACGTCGCGCCGTCACCGAGGAGACGAAAGAACGCGTCTTGATCGTGTGGCGTCGTAATGAGGAGAATCTCACGAAGGCCACTGAGCATCAGGGTACTCAGGGGATAGTGAATCATCGGCTTGTCGTAGATGGGCAATAACTGCTTGGAGACCGCGCGAGTAATGGGATGCAAGCGCGTCCCCGTGCCGCCAGCCAAAATGATTCCCTTCACTCCATTAGTATAGGAGCGCACTAGCCCCCTTCTAAAGGCCGAGGTACGCCATGCGCGTTGTTATTACCGGGGCGGCCGGCTTCATTGGGTCGCGACTAAGTGAAGTGCTCGTCGATCAGGCCGAGCGACTCGATTACGACGACATCGTCCTCTTCGACGCGTTGACGTACTCGGGACGACTGGAGAACCTCGAGGCCGTACGACGCGACTCACGCGTCACGTTCGTCAAAGGTTCGATCACCGATGAGTTGGTGGT
Source organism: Acidimicrobiaceae bacterium (assembly GCA_003141815.1). Taxonomy (GTDB): domain Bacteria; phylum Actinomycetota; class Acidimicrobiia; order Acidimicrobiales; family RAAP-2; genus RAAP-2. Next base: position 8,443 of record PLNQ01000031.1, read on the forward strand.
CGACGAAGTGCTCAGTGGCGCGCACGCCGTGTTGCATCTCGCCGCGGAGAGTCACGTAGACCGGTCGATCACTGGCGCTCGACTCTTCTACGAGACGAACGTGATGGGTACACAGCAACTCCTCGAGAGTGCGCGGCGCGCGGGCGTCGAACGCTTCGTGCACGTCTCCACCGACGAGGTCTACGGATCGATCGACGAGGGTGCGTGGCGCGAGGACCACATCCTCGAGCCCAACTCGCCGTACTCGTCGAGCAAGGCCGGATCGGACTTGGCCGCGCTCGCGTACCAGCGTACGTACGGACTGAACGTGATGGTGACGCGCTGTTCGAACAACTACGGACCTCGTCAGTTCCCGGAGAAACTCATTCCTCTCTTCGTCACGAATCTCTTCGACGGTGTCAAAGTCCCGCTGTACGGAGACGGGCTGAACGTCCGAGACTGGCTCTTCGTTGACGACCACTGTGGCGGCATCCTGCGCGTCCTCGAGGGTGGACGTGCGGGCGAGATCTACAACATCGGCGGGGGTACAGAATTAACCAACGTCGCCATCACCCACCTGCTCTTGGAACTCTGTGGTGCGGATGAATCAATGATCGAGCCCGTCGCCGACCGCCTCGGCCACGACCGTCGCTACAGCGTGGACTGGACGAAGATTCGCGACGAACTCGGCTACCAGCCCGAGGTCAACTTCGAAGAGGGCCTCGCACGCACCGTCAAGTGGTACCGCGAGAACGAGCCGTGGTGGCGACCCCTGAAGGGGCGCCCGTCGTGAAGTTGACCGGCCTCTCGATTCGCGGCGCGTACGTCCTCGAGTCGCCGGTCTGGAGTGACGATCGGGGTTACTTCCGCGAATGGTTCAAGCGCTCCGACTTCGATGAGAGCGGCATCAACTTTCCGATCCAACAAGCCAATCTCTCGATGTCCAAGCGTGGCGTCGTGCGCGGCCTGCACTACTCGATCGCGCCCGAAGGACAGGCGAAGCTCGTGACCTGCGCGTACGGCGAACTCGACGACGTCATCGTGGACGTTCGCGTGAGCTCTCCGACGTATGGCCTCGTCGAAGTGATTCACTTGTCGGCCGACGAAGAGCGGTCGGTGTTCGTGCCCGCAGGCGCGGCGCACGGGTTTTGCGTGACGAGTGAGCTGGGTGCTCTTTCCTACCTCTTGTCGTCGCCGTTCAACCCGGAAATGGAGTTCGAGATCGATCCCTTCGACGCCGTGCTCAACGTGCCGTGGCCTCTCTCGGGCGAGGCCATCGTGAGCCAGAAAGACGCCGAAGCGCCGACGATGATGCAGCGTCTGTGGGCTAGTCAACTGCCTCGCTACGTCGAATAATCCGTTTGGGTGAACGTAACGGTCGATTGCTAGCGTGAGACTGGTGAGTACGGCCCCACTTCGCTTAGTAACGAGTGACGAGCGTGGGGTGCAACTTCCGACCGACTCGGTGATGCCCATCATCGAAAATGAGACCCAGCTGCGGTCTCTGCTCGCCGGACTTTCGGGCGTCGACTCCGTCGGCGCCGAAGCCCGTGCGGCCAAGCTCGCGACGCGCTCACTGAAGAAATCGACGAAGCTCGCCGCCTTGGATCTCGCCATTTCGATGGTGGACCTCACGACCTTGGAGGGAGCCGACACGCCGGGGCGGGTGACGTCTCTTTGCACGAAGGCCATGCACCCCGACCCGAGCGACTCGAGCGTACCCAGTGCCGCGGCGGTGTGCGTCTATCCGGACCTCGTCGCGCACGCTCGTCACGTTCTAGGCACTTCGCCCGTCAAGGTGGCGTCCGTCGCCACGGCCTTTCCGTCCGGTCGGGCTTCGCTCAACGTCAAACTTCTCGATGTGCGTGAAGCCGTCAGCGCTGGCGCCGATGAGATCGATATGGTGATCGATCGTGGTGCCTTCCTATCGGGTCGTGTCGGCCAAGTCTTCGAGGAAGTGGTCGCCGTGAAAGAAGCCTGCGGGTCGGCGCACCTGAAGGTGATCCTCGAGACGGGCGAACTCGCCACGTACGACAACGCACGGCGAGCGAGCTGGATCGCCATGCTCGGCGGCGCCGATTTCATCAAGACGTCGACGGGCAAGGTGGGTGTCAACGCCACGTTGCCCACGGCGCTCGTGATGCTCGAGGCCGTGCGCGACTTCGCCGAGGCGACCGGCGTCGTCGTCGGCGTCAAGGTCGCGGGCGGAATACGCAGCGCCAAGGACGCGCTTCGCTACCTCGTGGTCATCAACGAGACGGCGGGATCGCAGTGGCTGAGTCCAGATCGTTTCCGGTTCGGCGCGTCGTCGCTGCTCAACGATCTCTTGATGCAGCGTCTCAAGCAGCATCGTGGCGTGTACGTGCGCCCCGACGAGTTCAGCGGCGACTGATGAGCGACGACCTCACGAACTCACAACTCGGCGCCATGGCGTACGACCCCGCACCCGAATCGTCCGCGATCGCGCGATTGAAGCCCGCGTATGGTCTCTTCATCAACGGCGAGTTCAGCGACCCTTCGTCGCACGAGACCTTTGTCACCCTCAATCCCGCTACCGAGGAACCGCTCGCGAACGTGGCCCAAGCGTCATCAGCCGACGTCGACCGGGCCGTCTACGCCGCCCGTCGCGCCTACGACGCCGTCTGGTCCAAGACCACCGGCGCCGAGCGCTCGAAGTACCTCTTTCGCATCGCCCGACTCATCCAAGAGCGATCGCGAGAGTTAGCGGTCGTCGAGACCCTCGATAACGGCAAGCCCATCAGGGAGTCGCGCGACGTCGACATCCCGTTGGCCGCGGCGCACTTCTTCTACTACGCGGGCTGGGCCGACAAGCTCGACCACGCGGGCTTCGGTCTGGACCCGAAGCCGCTGGGCGTCGCCGGCCAGATCATCCCGTGGAACTTTCCTCTCCTCATGGCGGCCTGGAAGTTGGCGCCAGCCCTCGCGGCCGGAAACACCTGTGTCTTAAAGCCCGCCGAGACCACGCCGCTCTCGGCGTTGATACTCGCCGAGATCCTCCAGCAAGCGGAGTTGCCCGACGGGGTCGTCAATATCGTCACGGGCGACGGCACAACGGGCGCCGCCTTGGTGGACCATCCCGGCGTCGACAAGATCGCCTTCACCGGCTCGACCGAGGTCGGTCGACTCATCCAGCAGCGCGTAGCGACGAGTCACAAGCACCTGACGTTGGAACTCGGCGGCAAGGGCGCGAACATCGTCTTCGAAGACGCGCCCATCGACGAGATGATCGAAGGCATCATTGACGGCATCTTCTTCAACCAAGGCCACGTCTGCTGCGCCGGGTCGCGACTTTTGGTCCAGGAGTCCGTCGCCGACGACGTACTGCGTCGTTTGATCCGTCGTGTCGATCAACTGCGCGTGGGCGATCCATTGGATAAGAACACCGACGTGGGCGCGATCAACTCGGCCGCACAACTCGCGCGCATCAAAGAGCTCACCGCGTACGGGGAAGAAGAAGGCGCCACGCGTTACACGAGCTCGTGTCCGTTGCCCGACAAGGGCTACTGGTTCGCGCCCACGGTCTTCGCCGACGTGTCCCAGTCTCACCGGATAGCGCGAGAAGAGATCTTCGGCCCGGTGCTCTCCGTACTGACCTTCCGCACGCCGGAAGAAGCCGTCGCCAAAGCCAACAACACCAACTACGGCTTGGCCTGCGGTGTCTGGAGCGAAAAGGGTTCGCGCACCCTCTGGGTCGCCGAGCGCCTTCGTGCCGGCGTCATCTGGGCGAACACCTACAACCGCTTCGACCCGGCGAGCCCCTTCGGCGGGGTTCGCGAGTCGGGCTTCGGTCGCGAAGGCGGACGACACGGCTTGGAGGCGTACCTCAATGTCTGAGGACCGTCTCGACGTTCGTAAGACGTACAAACTCCTCATCAACGGCGCCTTCCCGCGCTCGGAGTCCGGACGGAGCTACGAAGTCACCTCGGCGAAGGGTGAGTTCCTCGCCAACGTCGCGCAGGGTTCGCGCAAGGACGTGCGCGACGCGGTCGTCGCGGCACGCGGTGCGCAGTCGAAGTGGTGGTCCCAGAGCGCCTACAACCGCGGCCAGGTCATCTATCGTCTCGCCGAGATGGCCGAGTCGAGGCGCGACGAACTGGCCGAACACGTCGGACTCGCAGAAGGGCTTTCCTCGAAGAAGGCGCGGACCAGCGTGTCGAGAGCCGTCGACCGGATTGTCTGGTACGCGGGGTGGACGGACAAGATCGCCCAGATACTCGGTTCGTCGAATCCCGTCGCCGGTCCTTTCTTTAACTTCTCGGTGCCCAAGCCGAGCGGCGTCGTGGGTGTGCTCGCCGAGCAGGACTCGTCCCTCGAAGCGTTCGTCAACGCCGTGCTCGCGCCCATCGCGGTCGGCAACACCGTGGTGGTCGTCGCCAGTGAGAAGCGACCGACGCCCGCCGTGCTGCTCGGTGAGATGACCGCGACCGCGGACTTTCCCGCGGGCTTGCTCAACGTCGTGACGGGCTTCACGGGTGAAGTCGCGCCCACGCTTGCGTCCCATGAGGACGTCGACGGGATCGATCTTGCCGGCGTCGACGAAGCGTTCGCCGACGAACTCGCCCAACTGGCCGCCGGTTCCATCAAGCGTGTCCTTCGACCAGGTCCGAACGAGGACGCCTCACTTCGTCGACTTCGTGCCTTCGTCGAGACCTCCACCGTGTGGCACACGATCGGACAGTAGTGACCAATCCCTACGAACTCGCCCAACTCGCCGCCAACGAACTTCGAGAGAAGAGTGGTGTCGACCACTACGACGTCGCGGTCGTGTTGGGATCAGGCTGGCGAGAGGGCGCCGCCGCGCTCGGCACGCCGTCGAGTGTCGTGACGACGACGTCACTGAGTGGCTTCGTGGCACCGACCGTCGCCGGACACTCGGGGCAGATCCTTTCGCTCGACGTCAGCGGCGTCAGCGTCGCTCTTGTTGCTGGCCGTGTGCACCTCTACGAGGGTCACACGGCCGACCAAGTCGTCCATCCCGTACGCACGGTGATCGCGGCCGGCGCCAAGAAAGTCGTCCTCACGAACGCCTGTGGCGAACTCGATCTGATCGTCAGACCTGGCAACGTCGCCGTCATCCGTGACCACCTCAACTTCACCGGGACGTCGCCAATGGAGGGACCGCCGCCGCCCGCGGGTTACGGCTCCAGGTTCGTGGATCTCACCGATCTCTATAGCCACCGGCTGAGAAGTGTTGTGCACGCCACCGTCCCGGACCTTCATGAGGGCGTCTACCTTGGCTTTCGGGGGCCGCACTACGAGACGCCCGCCGAGATCGAGATGGTGCGCACCTTGGGCGCCACGCTGGTGGGTATGTCCACGGTGCTCGAGGCCATCGCCGCTCGGCATCTCGACGCCGAGGTGCTCGGACTGAGTTTGGTCTCGAACTTCGCCGCGGGCGTGTCGACGGGCCCTCTGAATCACCTCGAAGTACTTGAGACTGGCCAGTCGGCCGCCCCGTCCCTCGGGGCGCTGTTGGCCCAGATCCTTCCGGTCCTGTGAACGAGACACTGCGTGACGACGTCGTCGCGTGGATGGCGCTCGACCCGGACGAGAACGATCGTCGGACTCTTCGGGACCTGCTCGAGGCGGACAACGAGGCCGAGCTCGAGCGTCGTTTTGCCTCGCCCTTGACCTTTGGCACGGCCGGACTTCGTGGCCCCGAGAAGGCCGGGCCTGCCGGCATGAATCGTGCGACGGTACGTCGAGCCACCCAGGGCGTACTCGAGTGGCTGCACGAGATCGGCGTGGACGCCACTCGCGGCGTCGTCGTTGGTCGCGACGCGCGACACGGTTCGGAGACCTTTAACGACGAAGTCGTCCAGGTCCTGCTTGGCGCGGGCGCCGTCGTCTACGAACTGCCCTCGCCGCTGCCGACGCCCTTCGTGCCGTACTGCGTGAAGGCACTCAACGCGGCCGCGGGCATCATGATCACCGCCAGCCACAACCCTCCCGAGGACAACGGCTACAAGCTCTTCGCGCGCGACGGGGCGCAGATCATTCCTCCCGACGATGAGATCGTCGAAGGTTACGCACGTAGTGCCGGCCCGGCGACGTTGGCCGACCGATCGACACCGGGTCACGAGATCGTGGCGACCTCGTTGCTCGACGAGTACCGTTCGCACTTCCTCGAACGCTTTGGCGTCGACGGGGGGAGCGAGCTTCGCATCACGTACACGCCGCTGCACGGCGTGGGCGGCGAAACGATGATGAACCTGTTCGCTGACGCGGGCTACGCTCACGTGACGCCCGTCGCCGCACAGTTCAAGCCCGACGGCTCGTTTCCCACCTTGCCCTTTCCCAATCCCGAAGAACCCGGCGCGCTCGATCTCGCGATTCAAACGGCCGACGCCTCAAACTCCACGCTCATCGTCGCCAACGACCCCGACGCCGATCGCCTGGGCGCCGCAGCCAAGACCAACGACGGCTGGCATCTACTGCGTGGCGACGAAATTGGCTGGCTGTTGGCGTCGGCGTTACTCGACGAGATCAGTGCCGCGAAACAGATGGTTGCGACGACCATCGTGTCGTCCACGATGCTCGAGAAGATGGCGAACGCGTCGGACGTCCCCTTTGCTACGACGCTGACGGGCTTCAAGTGGATCGCGCGCGCCGCTGGCGAGGGAGTATTGGGTTTCGGTTACGAGGAGGCGTTGGGCTTTGCGGTCGACGCGCGTGTCGCCGACAAGGACGGACTCTCCGCGGCGCTCGCCTTGGCACGCCTGGCGCACGAACTGTCGCTGAAGGGCCACACCGTGCTCAATCGACTCGACGAACTTGAAACGCGCTTCGGCGTGCACGCAACGTCGCAACTCGCTCTACGCGTCACGGGCCCGCAAGGCCCCGCACTCATCCAAAGGGTCGTGGCGGAACTAGGCGCCACGCCACCGACGATGCTCGGGATGCTGGACGTGCGTGAGGTCATTGACCTCAACGAAGGTTGGCGTGGACTACTGCCGACCGAGGGCCTGCTGTTCGGCCTCGGGGAGTGGGGACGCGTTATCGTGCGCCCATCGGGTACTGAGCCCAAGGTGAAGGCCTACATCGAAGTGACGCCGCCCCAAGAAGGCTCGCTCGCTCATCAGCGCGCGCGCGGCACCGAACTGGTTGACTGCGTTCGCGCGGACCTGTCGTCGTTACTGCGTCTCTGAAGTTCGCAGTGCCGCGTACCCGGGCTTGATGACGTTGTTGATCATCGCGAGGCGCTGGTCGAACTCGTAGAACGTACTCTTCGCCGCGTTGAGGGTCAGCCACTCCATGTCGGCCAACGTCCAGCCGAAGGTGTTTGCGCACGTCTCGAACTCACCGCTCAACGTGATGCCACTCATCAGTCGGTTGTCCGTGTTGAGCGTGACGCGAAAGCGCAGTCGCTTGAGTAAGTCGATGGGATGGGTGGCGATCGACGTCGCGGCACCCGTGTGGACGTTCGAAGTGGGGCAGACCTCTAAGGGGATGCGCCTGTCGCGCACGAAGTTCGCGAGTCGACCCAGTTCGTAGTGGCCGTCCACCTCGTGGATATCGTCGACGATGCGCACGCCGTGGCCGAGTCGCTCCGCGTTGCAGAACTGCACGGCCTCCCAGATCGAGGGGAGTCCGAACGCCTCGCCGGCGTGGATCGTGAGGTGGAAGTCCTCGCGTTGAATGAGGTGAAAGGCGCGCAGGTGGTCGGTCGGACGAAAGCCTTCTTCGGGTCCGGCGATGTCGAAGCCGCAGACGCCCTCGTCGCGAAAGCTCACGGCAAGTTCGGCGATCGTCTCACTCAGACGCGCCTGGCGCATCGCCGAAAGAATGGTGCGTACGACGATGCTGTTTCCTTCGTTGGCGGCCTCCTTGGTGCCGAGGGCGAAACCGTCTAATACGGCGCGCACGACTTGGGGTAACGTGAGCCCGGCGGCGAGGTGCAGCTCGGGCGCGAAACGCACTTCGGCGTAGACGACGCCGTCGCGAGCCAGGTCGATCGCGCTCTCAGCGGCGACGCGCTCCAACTGGTCGCGCGCCTGCATTACCGCAATAGTGTGCGCGAAACCTTCGAGGTAGCGAACGAGGTCACTGCCCGGCGCGTCCACGATGAACCAGCGTTTAAGTTCGTCGGCGTCCGCCGTCGGCAGACCCCGGTAGTTGTTCTCCCGGGCGAGTTCGAGGACCGTCTTGGGTCGAAGTCCACCGTCGAGGTGTTCGTGCAAGAGAACCTTCGGCGCCCGTTTGATCGTCTCGAGTGTTAGACCAGTACTTGTCATTAATTAAGGCTAGCCAGCGGGAGCAGAAACGCAAATGGTGACGTGGTAACTACGACGTCGCTCGGTTGGGGTTGCACTACGTGGTGATGAGGTCGAGTAACAGCGACGACGGCGCGGGCGCTTCGTCCCCCAGCACAACGGCGTGGGCGATCGTCACGCGACCGACGCCCATGTGGGATTCATCGTCCGCGTGCAACTCAAAGAGTGGCTGACCCTTTTCGACGCGGTCACCTTCGCGCACGAGACAGGTCACGCCGGCTGTTGCGCTGACGGGATCCTCCTTGCGAAAACGGCCTGCGCCGAGGCGCCACGCCGTGACGCCGACGGCCAGTGCGTCAATCGAGGTGACGACGCCGTCACTGGAAGCTATGACCTCCTCGCGTAGTGCCGCGAGGGGCATCGTCGCGTTGGGCTCGCCGCCTTGCGCTCGAATCATCCGCTCGAAGACTTCGTACGCCGAGCCGTCGTCCAACTTCTCGCTTGGGTTCACGTCGAGACCAACCAGTCTCGTCATGAGCGTCGCCAAAGCGATGGTGAGCTCGCGTACATCGCTCGGTCCGCCGCCTTGCAGTACGGCAATCGATTCGGTGACTTCGAGGGCGTTGCCGACTGCGTGGCCCAACGGCACGTCCATCGACGTCAGTTGGGCGACGGTCTTCACTCCGTGCGCGTGACCGAGTCCGACCATCGTGGTGGCGAGTTCTCGAGCGCGGGCCAGATCCTTGATGAAGGCACCACGACCGACCTTGACGTCGAGCACGAGCGCCTCGGTGCCTTCGGCAATCTTCTTCGACATGATTGACGACGAGATCAGTGCAATCGACTCGACGGTGGCCGTCACGTCACGCAGCGCGTAGAGCTTGCGGTCGACGGGCGCGAGTCCGGACCCCGCCGCGCAGATCACGGCGCCCACCGTCTCGAGTTGGACGCGGATCTCGTCGTTTGTGAGAAACGGTCGCCAACCGGGATACGACTCGAGCTTGTCGAGCGTGCCACCGGTATGACCGAGTCCCCGACCAGAGAGTTGAGGCACCGCGGCGCCGCACGCGGCGACCAGGGGAGCGAGAATGAGTGAGATCTTGTCGCCGACGCCACCCGTGGAGTGTTTGTCGACGGTGGGGCGCGACAGTCCGGAAAGGTCGAGTCGCTCGCCGGACTCGATCATGCGGTCGGTCCAGGTGTCGAGTTCTTGGGGGCTCAGCCCGTTGAAGAAGATGGCCATGAGGAGAGCGGACATCTGCTCCTCGGCGACCTCACCGTGCTCGTAGGCGTCGAGAATCCACGAAATCTCTTCGTCGCTCAATACCCCGCCGTCGCGTTTTTGGGTGATGACGTCCACCGCGGAGTACACGCTCACGGGTTCCGCCGAATCCCCAGATCCTCGGGGCCAAAGGCCCCGGGTAGCAGTTCGCTCAACTTGAGGGGCGCCGCACCATCGCCCGCGTCGACGAGAAGGTCACCGCCGCCGTGTTCGAAGAGCAGTTGGCGACAGCGTCCACAGGGCGCGATGGGCTCGCCGTCACCCGCAACAATGGACACGGCCACCAGTCGGGCGCCGCCTTGGCGAACGAGGTCGCTCACGAGTGAACACTCCGCGCACAGCGTCAGTCCGTAGCTCGCGTTCTCGACGTTGGAGCCCACGACGGTGTTGCCGTCGCTGGCGAGGGCGCCCGCGCCGACCGTCACGTTGGAATACGGCGCGTACGATCGCGAAGCCGCGGCGCGAGCCAGTGCGCGAAGGTCCGCCCAGGCAATCTCAGGGGCTGAACTCACGTCCTCACTGTACACTTTGCGCTGCGTGAAAAACTTCCGATTCTCCTCCGTCGTCGTTAGTGACGAGGTCACGACCGCTCTTCACGAGGGCCGCGGTGTCGTTGCCCTCGAGACCACGATTATTGTGCACGGACTTCCTTCACCGATGAACTTCGAGGTCGCGCGTTCGTGCGAAGCATCGGTGCGTGACGCAGGGTCCGTTCCCGCGACGATTGGAGTGCTCGACGGGCGCGTGGTCGTGGGACTCACTCAAGACGAACTCGCCCGACTCGCCGATCCCGTGCGTCAGGCCGCGAAACTGTCGGCGCGCGACCTGGGCGTGGCCCTCGCGAAAGGCACGGACGGTGCGACCACGGTCGCCGGCACGATCACCGTCGCCGAGCACGCTGGCATCAACGTGATGGCGACGGGCGGCCTCGGCGGTGTGCATCGCGACGCGACCGAAAGCTTCGACGAGTCGGCGGACCTCACCACGCTGTCACGCCGGTCGGTACTCGTCGTGGCATCGGGCGTGAAGTCAATTCTCAATATCGGAGCGACGCTCGAACGACTTGACACCTTGGGCGTGCCGGTCGTCGGTTTCGGCACGCGCCAGTTTCCCGGCTTCTACCTACGCGACAGCGGCTTCGAACTCGACTGGTCGGTAGCGAGCGCCGAAGAAGCCGCGGTGGCGTTCCTCTGTCACCGCGAGATGATGCCCACGGGTTTCCTGGTGGCTCATCCCGTCGCAGCCGACAAAGAGCTCGATCGTCACCTGCACGACGAAGCGCTGGAGAGTGCGCTTCTCAAGGCGAAGTTCGACGGCGTCAGCGGCAAGGCCGTTACGCCGACGTTGCTCGCGGAGTTCGCCCGTCACACGGCGGGCTTGAGCGTGCAAGTGAATCGTGACTTGGTAGTCGCGAACGCGGGCGTCGCGGGCGCTATCGCCGCGTCACTCGCGCGCGCCTACGCGTGACGCGTCGCGTCGTCGTACTCGGCGACGTGATGCTCGACGTCATCGTGCAACCGAGGGCTGAAGTGGCACCCACGAGCGATACGCCGGCCACTATTCGCGTGACGCGAGGTGGATCGGGTGCCAATCTGGCGATCGCTCTACGAAGTGCTGACCACGAGGTTGTCTACGTCGGGGCAGCCGGGCGCGACGCCGCCGCCGAGGTGTTCGTCGAGGCTCTCCGCGAGGCGAACGTGACGCCACGACTGCAATCATTTGACGGCGCGACCGGCACGGTGGTGTCGCTCGTCGCTCCGGACGGTCAACGTTCCATGTTGACCGATCGCGGCGTGAATCCGCGGCTCGACGAGACGTTCGTGAGCGCGCAACTAGAGCCTTCATTCGACCATCTCCACGTCTCGGGCTACCTGTTGCTCGACGCCGCGACGAGGTCCGTGGGCGTGAAGGCCCTCGCTGAGGCGCGAGCACGCGGTGTTACGACATCGGTCGACGTGTGCTCAGTCGCACCGCTGCTGGAGGTGACACCGCGTGTCTTCCTCGACGCGGCGAAGGAAGCATCGCAACTTTTCGCCAACGAAGAGGAGGCACTCACCCTCTCGTCAACGAGTGATGTCGAAAGCGCCGTGAACGCGCTCGCCGCTTTGTTTGGTGAAGTCGTCGTGACGCGAGGTCAGCGCGGCGCCCTCGCGGCGCGCGGCGATGAGCGCTACCGCGTGGACGCACTTGACGCCACGGTGCTCGACACCACGGGCGCCGGGGACGCGGCGACGGGGGCGTACCTTGGCGCGCGGCTCAACGGCGAAGAACCGCCCGCGGCACTGAAGGACGCGATGGAGGCCGCGGCGCACGTCGTGAGCGGCCTGGGCGCCCTCGGTTAGTCGCGCAAGTAGGGCTGGCCGTCGGCGGCTGGCGCGCGCACGCGGCCGATGAGGCCGGCGACGACAGCGATGGTGATGAGGTAGGGGAACATCTGCAGGATGTAGAGCGAGATCGGCACGTTGTAGGTCACCAGGTTGTACGAGAGGTAGACCGAGAGGCCGAAGATAATCGAGGCAACGACGGCCCCTGAGGGACGCCAACGACCGAAGATCAAGGCGGCGAGCGCGATGTAGCCGTAGCCCGAGGTGTAGCCGACCTGGAACTGACCTTGGGTCGCCATGAAGGCCACGCCGCCGAGCCCGGCGATGGCGCCGCCGAGCACGACGTTGATGTAACGAACACGGATGACGTTGATGCCCACCGTCGCGGCCGCACGCGGGTGTTCGCCCACCGCGCGAACGTGCAGTCCGTAACGGGTCTTGAAGAGCGCGAAACTCACGACCGCCACGAGGATGATCATCACGTAGAAGAAGCCTGACTGATTGAAGAACACCGGGCCGAGAACGGGGATCTTGGAAAGCAGGGGGATGGGTAAGTTCGGCGCCAAGATACCGGTGTTGAAGTTCGGAAACGGCGTGAGGACTTGGAGATTCAAGTAGGAGGAGAGGCTGCTCAGCATGGTGACGAGCACGACGCCCACGATGATCTGGTCCGAGCGGTAACGCAGCGACAAGAAGGCCAACACGAGCCCGATGAGCCCGCCGATGAACAGGCCGGCAATCGCGGCGAAGAGGAAGTCGTGAGTTGTCGAAGCGATCATGCTGCCGAGGAACGCGCCGCCGATGAACTGACCCTCGATGGCGATGTTCACGACGCCCGAGCGCTCGCACATGACGCCCGAGAGCGATCCGAAGATGAGGACCATTGCGGCTGCGCTACTCCCGACGAGGATCGCCGTGACGTTCACCGACGACGTGGGCGATGGTCCGGGAGTCCGCGCCGCCCAAAAGAGAAGGCCGAAGAGAAACAGGACCGCGACGAAGCCGAAACGAGCCATGACGCCACGTCGGGGACGGCGAAGGAACATCTCGATGGCGAGCGCGACCATGACCAGTCCGAGCACCACGTCAGTCCAACGGGTGCCCACCGTGAGCGACCCTACGTGCCAGGGCGCGTTCGCCAAATTGATCGGGTTGAAGGTGAGCGACGAGTGCGCGCGCGCGTCGCTCCCGAAACCGAAGGCGAAGACCGTGAAGACGCCGATTAAGCCCATGATGATCGAGATCACCCGTGTGCGGCGGTTCTTCACCGGCAACGCCACGCGCGACGTCGTTGGCGCGTGGACGAGGCTCACGAGCCCCATCCCGTCGTCGCGAGTTGCACGCTGGTGGTTGCCACACTGCGCAAGCGGAAGATCTCCTTCACGAGCACCGGCGTCGCCACGAAGAGCACGATGGCCGACTGGATGACCGTCGCGAGGTCGAGGGGGATGCCGGTGGTGGCCTGCATGTTGCGCCCGCCAACGCCGAGGGCCGCGAAGAGCAGGGCCGACCAGACGATGCCCATAGGGCGATTTCGTCCGAGCAACGCCACAGTGATCGCGGTGAAGCCGATGCCCGCGTTGCCGATGAGGAAGCCTCCGTCGACGTAGTGCGTGGTGCTCGCGACCTGCACGACGCCGGCGAGACCGGCGAGCCCGCCCGAGATGAGAAAGACGAGCACGATCACCGTGCGTGCGTTGATACCCGACGCCCGTGCGGCCGACGGGTTCGCGCCGGTCACGCGAAAATCGAAGCCCAGTGACGAGCGATTGAGGAGCCACGACGCGAAGACGACGACCGCGACGGCTACGAAGACGCCGTAACTGACGCGGAGCTCCGAACCCGTGCCGAAGAGCGGCGCCAACTGCGCCGAGTGGTCCATCGTGCGACCGATATCGTTCTGTTGACCGGGCTGTTGGAAGGGCGTCGAGAGCACCATGAACAGCAAGAACGCGTACGTGACGTAGTTGAACATCAACGTCACGATGACCTCGTGCGCGCCGGTGTAGGCCTTCAACACGCCGGGAACCGCGCCGCAGATCATCCCGCCCGTGATGCCCGCGAGCAACGTAAGCGGTAGGTGCAGAACCGTTGGCATGTGCAACATCGAACCCACGACGGCGCCAAGGATGCCCCCGATGACGGCCTGTCCGTTCGCGCCGATGTTGAAGAGGCCCGCCTGAAAGGCGATGCCGACGCCAGTGCTCGCGATGACGAGCGGCGTCGCGTAGGTGAGCGTCTCGGAGATCGGCGTGAGGGTGTTCGTCCAGCCCTTGCCGGTCGTCATCGAGTGCCACAGGCCCGGGGGGTCGACGATCGAGCCGGTGAACATGGAGCGATAGGCGGCGCCCACGTTGTTGAACGTGAGGTTGAGCGCGTGGGGTAGTCCGTTCCAACTGTGAAAGATCGCGCGCCACGCGTCAAGGACCGCGGGCGTCGTCGTGATGATGACGAGGGCTCCGAAGAGGAGACCGAGGGCGAGAGCGAAGACGGTCACGACAAGGGGACTACTCGAGGTGTAGCGAACCCACAGTGAAGGTCGCGTGGTCGACGTCTCAGACACTGGCCGTCTCCGTAGTGTGGCCGGCCATCAACAGACCAATGGACTCGCGACTCGCGGTCGGCTCGACGACGCCGCTGATCCGGCCTTCAAACATCACCGCGATGCGGTCGCCGAGTGCCAAGACTTCGTCGAGTTCCGACGATACGATCAACGAGCCGTTACCGCGGTTGCGATGCTCGATGATCTGGCGGTGCACGTACTCAATGGAGCCCACGTCGAGCCCACGCGTCGGTTGCGAGGCGACGAGGAACTCGATAGTGCGCGAGAGCTCACGCGCCACGATGACTTTTTGTTGGTTGCCACCCGAAAGGGAACTTGCGGGCTCTTGAATCGACGTGGTGCGAATGTCGAAGTCGTGCACGAGGTGTTGCGCGTTGTCGCTGACGGCCGTGAGATTGCGGGTGCCGTGGCGGGCAAAGGGCGCGCGCCGTGGCGTGTTGAGGACCAAGTTGTCAGCGACCGACATCGACAGGACGAGTCCGTCGCGATGTCGGTCCTCGGGAATGTGGCCGAGCCCCGCGTCGAGCGCTTGGCGCGGGGTGAGATTGGTGATGTCGCGGCCTTTGAGGGTGATCGTGCCGGACTGGACGGGTCGCATTCCGACGAGGGCCTCAACGAACTCGGTCTGGCCGTTGCCCTGTACTCCAGCGAGCGCCAACACCTCGCCCGCGCGCACGTCGAGCGAGACGCCGTTCACGGCGACGAGGCCGCGGTCGTCGAGAACGACGAGGTCGCGAACCTCGAGTATCTCGTCACCGGGGTCGTAGGGCGTCTTTTCTACGGTGAGTCTCACTTCGCGACCCACCATCATCGAGGCCAGTTCGGACTCCGAGGCGCTGGGCTCGGCCGTGCCCACGACGCGGCCTTGTCGAATCACGGTGATGACGTCGGCGACGGCCTTCACTTCCTTCAGTTTGTGGGTGATGAAGAGGATCGACTTACCCGCCGCGGCAAGTGAGCGCATGATTCCCATGAGCGAATCGATCTCTTGGGGCGTAAGGACGGCCGTTGGTTCGTCGAGGATCAAGAGCTCGGCGTCGTGGCTGAGGGCCTTCAAGATCTCCACACGCTGTTGGAGGCCGACGGGGAGGTTTTCGACGATGGCATCGGGGTCGACGTCGAGGTTGAACTGTTGCGAGAGACGGTGGATGTCCTCGGTCGCGCGGCGGTAGTCCACGCGATTGAGGGACTTCGTCGGTTCGAAGCCGAGCACGACGTTTTCGGTCACCGAGAAGACGGGCACCAACATGAAGTGCTGGTGGACCATGCCGATGCCTCGCCGCACCGCCTCGCCCGAGTCGGCGATCGACGTGACGACGCCGTCGATGAAGATCTCTCCCTCATCGGGACGGAGGAGTCCAAAGAGGACGTTCATCAGCGTCGACTTGCCGGCGCCATTTTCGCCCAACAGCGAGTGAATCTGACCGGGTTCAACTTTGAGACTGATCTGGTCGTTCGCGGTGAACGAGCCGAAACGCTTCGTTATGCCGCGCAGTTCAAGTTGCATGAAGACTCATCGTATGCCACGACAAAGACCCGGGGCTTTTGGTCCCGGGTCTTTGTCGTGGCGTCGCGCCGCGAGGCGCTACGTCGTTATTTAGCTGGGTACTTGTTCGGGTTGACTGAAATCGTCCCGGCGATGATGCCGGCCTTGGCCGTGGCGATCTTCGCCTTCAGCGCGGCGGGAACCGTAATGCCGCCGTACTCGAGGGCGGTGCCGTTGTTCGCCAACGTGCCCACGTACGTACCAGCCTTGAAGGTGCCCTTCGCTGCCGAGAGGACCGCAGCCGCTACCGAGGGCTCGACGCCCTTGGCAACCGTACCGACGAACCACTTGCAGTCAGCCTTGTCCGAGACGCAGCCGTTGCTGTCGACCCACATGACGCTGTGACCAACGCCGGCCAACTTCGCCGCGGCGATGGAGCCGAGGCCCACCGAACCCGCGACCGGGAAGACGATGTCGGCTCCCTGGGAGAAGAACGTCGTCGTGTCGGTCTTACCGGCGGTCTGGTCAGTGAAGTTCCCGACGAACGTTCCCTTGCCGTTGCACGTCGAGAGCGAGCACGCGCCCGCCGCCGGCGTCCAGCCGAGAACCTTCACGGACTTCTTGTAAGTCTTGTCGTAGTAACGCACACCGGCCACGAAGCCGTTCATGTAGAGGGTCACCGACGGGAACTGCTGGCCACCGAAGGTCGCCACCGTATTGGTCTTGGACATACCGGCCGCGAGGATTCCACCAAGGAAGCCGGCCTGGTCGGTCTCGTACTGGAGCGCCGAGACGTGCGTGCCGGCCTTCACCTTGGGCGCGTCGTCCACGATCGCGAACTTCTGGCTCGGGTGGGCGTTGGCGGCAGCGGCGGTCGCCGCGTCCATCAAGAAGCCCACCGTGACGATGATCCCGCAACCCTTGGAGACGAAGCTGTTGATGTTGGGCACGTAGTCCGACGAGGACTGCGACGAGAGGTACGTGAACGAAATGTTGCTGTTTTGCTTGGCGGCGTCCTTCAAGCCAGCGTACGCCGAGGCGTTGAAGGACTTGTCGTTGATGCCACCAGTGTCGGTAACGACGCAGGCCTTGAACTTCGACGCGGCGGAGGCCGACATCGTTGTCGCGGCCACACTCACTGTCAACGTGCCCAGTACCAGCGCGCTGACCCCCAGCATCGTCGTGAGGCGACGAACTCTACCCATTGTTTCTCCCTTAAACGATTGTCAACCCTCAGAAAGGATTGTCCGTCAGTGAAACGAGCCTTCCGACGCAGCCTCGAGACACTCCCGGATATTTGTCAACCGTGAGACTACTGCGAAGCAGACCGAATGGCCGAGCGGGACAAAAAGTTAATGGGCGCGTGACAATCGGCTGACGTGGGCTACGCCTTCGCGGCTCGACCCGTGTTACGTGGCAAGAAGAACGTGACCCCGAGGGCGATGATCGCAATGACCGCAGAGATCTCAAAAGCCCTTTGGTAGCCCGAAGTAAGTGCCGCTGCCCTCGAAACATGAGTTAGAAGCGACGTTGTCCGGTCCGTCGCGACCGTGGCCAAGATCGCCAACGCGAGTGAACCCCCGACTTGACGGGCGGTGTTGAGAAGTCCTGAGGCCAGTCCCGCGTCAGCGCGGTCGACGCCGAACGTGGCGGCCATGGCTAGGGGCGCGAAGAGCAGACCCATCGCGAAAGCGGTCACGACCGAGGGCAAAAGGACGTGGGCGAAGAACGAGCTGTTGTGTTGGATGAGCGAGAGCCAGAAGAAGCCGAGCGCCGCGAGCGTCGCGCCCACTTGGAGGAGGGGCTTGACGCCGGTCTTCGCGAGAAGTCGCGAGGAGATCTGCGCGCCAAGGATGATGGCGACCGCCGTGGGTACAAACGCGACACCGGCTTTCACGGGACCGAAGCCCAAGACCGACTGGAAGAAGTAGGTCAAGAAGTACCACATGGCGAAGAAGACGCCCCCAACGAGCACCATGATGCCGTTCGCGGTCGAGAGTGCCCTCGAACGAAAGATCCGAAAGGGCACCAGGGGGTGCGACGCAACTTTCGCTTCCCAGAAGCAAAACATGCTCAGCAGGATGAGCCCGCCGAGCAGCCACTCGAGAGTGAACGATGAGGTCCACTTGTGCGTCGTGGTGTTCACCACGGCGTAGATCACGGAGGCCAGCCCACCGGTGACGAGCACGGAACCCGTGACGTCGAGTTTGGCGGCGGCGTCCTTGTTTCGCATCTCTTGCAGGTACAAAAGAGCCGCCGTACCAGCGATGATCCCGAAGGGCACGTTGATGAAGAAAATCCAGCGCCACGACACCAATCCCGTCAAGATGCCGCCCAAGAGCGCGCCGACCGCGCCGCCGGCGCCCGCGACCGCGCTCCAGGCGCCAATGGCCTTCGGCAAGCGAGGACCGTGGAAGGTCGTGACGATGATGGTCAAGGTGGCGGGCGAGAGGATCGCGCCGCCGAGACCTTGAATCGCGCGGACGATGATCATCTGGGTACCGGAGTGGGCAACACCCGCGCCGATACTGGCGAGCGTGAAAATACCCATGCCAATCAAGTAGACGTGTCGGCGACCGAAGTAGTCGGCCATTCTTCCACCGAGAAGCAAGAAGCCCGCGAAGGTCAAGACGTACGCGTTGATGACCCACTGCGCGCTCGAGTACGTGAAGTGCAGGTCTTGGCCCATGCGCGGCAGGGCCACGTTGACGATAGAGACGTCAAGGACCACCATGAACTGCGCAATGCAGGCGATGGAGAGAATCATCCAATCGGCGGCGTGGCGCTTGGGTGTTAAAACGTCGACGGTGTTCTCAGACATTTTCTGAGTGTAATAGTGAGCTTGTCCGATCCGATACGTGACAAAAAGTACGTCGTGGCGATATCGGCAACACTGGTAGGCATGGTTGCACAGTTCATTTTCACGATGCGAGACCTTCGTCGGTTCTACCCGCCGGACCGCGAAGTTCT
>PLNQ01000021.1:0-26251 GCA_003141815.1 Acidimicrobiaceae bacterium
CCAAGCTCTACTGGGGACTCCATGACGGACCCAATATGCGCAACACGCTCAACCGCAAGTACCTCAGCCAAGCCATCGAAGGTTCGCTCGAACGCTTCGGCCTCGACTTCGTGGATCTGGTCTTCTGTCACCGCGCCGACCCCAACACCCCGATCGAGGAGACGGTGTGGGCGATGAGCGACATGATCGAACGAGGTCAGGCCCTCTACTGGGGCACCTCGGAGTGGACGGCCGATGAAATTCGCGCAGCCTGGGACATCGCCGAACGTCACAACCTGCACAAGCCCGTCATGGAGCAGCCGCAGTACAACATCTTGTGGCGCGACCGCGTTGAAAAGGAATACAGCCGCCTCTACGAGGACATCGGCCTGGGGACCACGATCTGGTCGCCCCTGTCGTCGGGACTCCTCACGGGCAAGTACCTGAACGGTGTACCCGAAGGTTCACGCGCGACGCTGCCGGGCTACGAGTGGCTCCGCAAGATGCTGACGGACGAGAAGCAGAATCAGAAGGTCGCGGAGCTGAAGAAGATTGCCGACGAACTCGACGTCTCGCTCGCCCAGTTCTCGCTGGCCTGGTGCGCGAAGAATCCCCACGTGTCGACGGTCATCACCGGCGCGTCCACCGCCGATCAGGTTCGTGAGAACATGACGGCGCTCGACGTCATTCCATTGTTGACCGACGAAGTGATGGAACGGGTCGACCTCGTTAGCTTGATGTAACGCAAGACTTCGCGAACGGCCGACGGGGCATCATGTGCCCCGTCGGCCGTCGCGGAGCACGCGACGCGGCCGATCGAGGCTTCGTTTTATGCGTCACTAGCGCAGAGTGATCAGGTGTATGTCTTGAATGCCGTCGGTGTCACGGAGTCGTTCCATCACCGACGCGGGCGTCGGCAAAGCGGTTGAGAGCACCATAAGCGCGGTCTGCGACTCGGGATCGGGTCCCACCGCCATCGACACGATCGAGATATCGGCCTCACCGAGCGCGACGCCGACGAGTCCAATCATGCCGGGACGATCGTCGTTGTGCACCACCAACATCGACGCAGTGGGTGGAATCTCGACGGCGTGTCCGTCGACGCCCACGATGCGCGTCTCGACTCGTGTTCCAATGGTGACAAGGGTCCCCGACACTTCGTGACCGTCCGAACGCACCTTGATGAGATTGACGTACTCCGCGGACTCAATTGACGACACTTCGCTGAACGTGAGATCGTGGTCGGCAGCCAACTGGGGTGCGTTGACGAACGACACGCCGTCGTGACCCGTCGAACTCAAGAGACCCTTCAACGCGCACAGCGTCAGGATCTTCGTCCCCGCGCCAGCCAACTCTCCTTGGTAGATCACTTCGAGGTCCGCGGGCTTCCCGTCGAGCAGTCCCCCGATGAACCGGCCCAGGATCTCCGCGAGACTCATGAAGGGGCTCACGGAGTTGGAGACTTCACCCGCGGACACGTTCACGGCGTAGGGCACGAAGTCGCCCGCGAGGGCGAGCTCGACCTGCTCGGCGATCGTGACGCCCGCTTTGTCCTGTGCCTCGAAGGTGGACGCGCCCAAGTGGGGAACGACGACGACCGAGGGAAGCTCGAACAGTGGTGACTCCGTCGTGGGTTCCTTTTCGAATACGTCAAGCGCCGCGCCCTGGACGTGGCCACTACGGACCGCCTCGGCCAGATCGGCCTCGTTCACGATGCCACCGCGCGCCACGTTGATGATGCGAACGCCCGGCTTGGTCTTCTTCAAGGACTCCGCGTTCAAGAGATTTGTCGTCTCCTTGTTCTTCGGAAGGTGGATTGTGATGAAGTCGCTCTCAGCCAGCAACGAGTCAAGGTCCATAAGTTCCACGCCCATGTGACGAGCACGGTCTTCTGAGATGTAGGGGTCGTACGCGATGAGTCGCATGCCAAACGCCAACGCGCGCTGCGTAACGAGGGCACCAATCTTGCCCAGTCCGATGACGCCGAGCGTCTTGCCGTAGAGTTCGACGCCCTCCCACTTACTGCGCTCCCACTTGCCGTTCTTCAACGCTGAATGGGCTTGGGGGATGTTGCGAGCCTGTGCGAGCAAGAGGGCCATCGTCTGTTCGGCTGCGGAGAGGATGTTCGACACCGGCGCGTTCACGACCATGACGCCGAGCTCGGTGGCCTTGGCTACGTCGACGTTGTCGAGACCAATGCCCGCGCGTCCAACGACGACCATGTCGGTCGCCGCTTCGAGTGTTGCGGCGTCAACCTTGGTGGCAGAGCGAATGATGAGCGCGTGCGCGCCCGGGACGGCGTCGATCAGTTCAGCGGGTGAGAGCCCGAGGCGAACGTCCACCTCGTGGCCGGCGTTGCGAAGTTTTTGGAGACCTGATTCAGCGATCTCTTCGGTGACTAGTACTCGGGCCACGGACAACCTTTCACTCAATAGGTGCCAGCCTAAGGGAAAGACGACAGGGCTCAGCCCGCCGCGACGAGAGCGCCGAGACGCTCGATTCCCTCGACGAGGTCATCATCACCGAGCGCGTAGCTCAGACGAAAAAACCCTGGGGTACCGAAGGCTTCGCCGGGCACGACGGCGATCTTGATCGACTCGAGCAATGAGTCGGCGAGTTCGCTTGACGTCGTCGACACTCGCCCGCCAAGCGAGCGCCCCAGAAGTCCGCTGACGTCCGGAAAGCAGTAGAAGGCACCCTCGGGCTCAACGCACGTGACGCCGTCGATGGCGTTGAGCATCGTCGTCATCGTCTTGCGGCGACGATCAAAAGCTTCGTGCATCTCGCCCACGGCAATGAGATCACCGGTCACGGCCGCGAGGGCCGCGCGTTGCGAGATGTTCGAAATGTTCGACGTGGACTGGCTCTGGTAGTTCACGGCCGCGCTCATGACGTCGGGCGCGCTGATCATCCAGCCAACGCGCCAACCCGTCATTGCGTAGGTCTTCGCGACACCGTTGACGACGATCCATCGATCGCCGAGGTCGGGCGAGACCACGGGCAACGACACGTGCTTGGCGTCGCCGTACACCAAGTGTTCGTAGATCTCGTCACAGAGAACCCAAACGTCGTGCTCCGCCGCCCAGGCGCCGATCGCGGCGACGACCTCGGGCCGAACGACGGCGCCCGACGGGTTGGACGGCGACACGAAGACGAGCAGCTTGGTTCGAGGGGTTCGAGCACGCTCGAGTTCGTCGACAGTGATGCGAAAACCATTGGCCTGACTCGTCAAGACGGGAACGGCGATGGCGCCCGTGAGGTAGACCGCTTCAGGATACGTCGTCCAGTAGGGCGCGGGAATCAACACTTCGTCGCCGGGGTTGAGCACGCTCATGAAGGCGGTCAGGACCGCATGCTTGCCGCCGTTGGTGACGAGCACCTGACCGGCACTCGTCTGGAGTCCGCTGTCGCGCATGGATTTGGCGACGATGGCCTCGCGAAGTTCGGCGATGCCGGCGGTCGGCGTGTACTTGTAGTTGACCGGGTCGTAACAGGCTTTGGCGGCCGCTTCGACAATGTGCACAGGCGTGGGAAAGTCCGGTTCACCTGCGCCGAAGCCAATAACGGGCTCGCCCGCGGCCTTGAGGGCCTTGGCTTTCGCGTCAACCGCCAGGGTGGCGCTGGGGGCTAAGCCGCCTAACAGGTCACTCACTCTGGCACTCACTGATTCAACCCCGATCGTTTTCCGTAAGAATAAGTCTATGAGTTCTTCTGACACGTTCACGATTCCCTCCGACCTTCTTCCGCGTGACGGACGATTTGGATCGGGTCCTTCGAAAGTTCGCGTCGAACAACTGAACGCGCTCGTCGAGAGCGGCACCACCTACCTCGGTACGTCGCACCGTCAAGCCACCGTTCGAAACAAGGTCGGCGAGGTCCGCGATGGCCTGCGCGCACTTTTCAACCTGCCCGACGGTTACGAGGTCCTGCTCGGTAACGGAGGCACGACGTGCTTCTGGGACGCGGCGACGTTTCACCTCGTCGCGAAGCACTCCCAACACCTGAGCTTCGGGGAGTTCTCCTCCAAGTTCGCCAGTTGCGTCCAAGAGGCGCCGCACCTGAGTGACCCCACCATTATCAAGAGTGAGGTCGGAAGTCACCCACTGCCCGTCGCCGACGACGCCGTCGACCTCTACGCCCTCACTCACAACGAAACGTCCACCGGCGTCATGATGCCCATTGTTCGCCCCGAGGGGGCGACGGGACTCGTCGCCGTCGACGCGACCTCGGGAGCGGGCGGACTCCTGGTCGACCCCACGCAGTTCGACTGCTACTACTTTGCTCCGCAGAAGTCCTTCGCCTCTGACGGCGGCCTGTGGCTCGCGTTGTGCTCGCCAGCAGCAATCGAGCGTATCGAAACGATCGCCGCGTCCGACCGCTGGACCCCTGCGTTCTTCGACTTGAAGATCGCCCTGGACAACTCCCGGCTGAACCAGACCTACAACACCCCGGCGCTGGCGACGATTCACCTTCTCGCCTCCCAGATCAAGTGGATGAACGACAACGGTGGTCTCACCTTCTCTTCGGGACGGTCGCGCCAGTCGGCGGAGATCCTCTACACCTGGGCCGAAGCGTCCGACTTCGCGACGCCCTTCGTGACGAACCCCGCGCAGCGGAGCAACGTCGTGGGTACCATCGACTTTCGCGACGACGTCGACGCCACGCGTATCGCCGCGATCCTTCGCGCGAACGGGGTGGTCGACACCGACCCGTACCGCAAGCTCGGCCGCAACCAACTGCGCATCGCGATGTTTCCGAGCGTCGATCCCGAGGACGTGGCGTCGTTGCTCGCGTGCGTCAACTACGTGGTCGGGAATCTGTAAGCGCGCCGACGGCGCACGACACCGAGAACTTCCTCGTCACGAGGTGAAAATGGTGACGCTGCCTTTCCCGGAAAAGTAGCAAACTACGCGAACGTTGCTAGTCCGCGTTCAGACCCAGATGGCTCCGAGCGCGCGCATGATGTTGCCACCCAACGCCGCCTCGATATCCGCGTCGGAGAAGCCTTGGCGCACCATCCACCGGGAGATGTTGGTGAAATTCTCTGTCGGGTTCTCCAACCCGTCAACGTACTCGACCTTCTCGTACGGGGGCCCACTCATGTCCCCAATTTTGAGCATCGCACCGAACACGGTGTGGAGTTGCACGTGGTCCCCGTAGAGGGTGTCGGGGCCGAAGGCGACGTGTTCGATACCGACCAAGTCGACGCAATAGAGGAAGTGATCCATCACCGAGAGGATGGTGTGGTGGGGGTGCGTGTGCGAGAGCGTGGTGTGGGGCGCGGCCGACATTCCAATGACCCCGCCGCTGTCGGCGATCGCGCGCAGCACGTCGTCGGACTTCATCCTCGAGGTGTCCCAGACTTCCCGAGCGCCCGCGTGCGTCATGAAGACCGGATGTTCACTCGCACGACAGACGTCGATTCCCGTTTGATCCGACGAGTGTGAGACGTCTATCGCCAATCCGAGTTGATTCATGCGCTTGACCGCGCGCTTCCCGAAGCTCGTGAGACCGCCGTCGACGCGTTCGCTCAAACCGCTGCCGAGGGCATTCGCGTCGGAGTACGCGATGCCGATTTGACGAAGGCCGAGACCGTAGAGAACGTCGAGACGATCGATCTCATTCTCGATCGGCGTGGCCGCCTCGAGGCCGAAGATAAGACCGACCTTGCCCGTGCGATGCGCGTCGTGGATGTCGGCCACGTTGCGAATTACCTTCACGTCGTCTTGGTGGGCGATGTCGGCTTGGCGCATGCCGAGATCGGTGATGATGTCCAACCATCGCCACGGTGCGTTACCGGTCACGCAGGCCGTGCCGTCCATCATGTTGTCGAAGACTGCGGTCATGCCCGAGGCCTTCAGTCCCGCGAAGGCGGTGTGCTGACGGCCCGTACGGTTGTACTCGGGGGTCTCACGCATGTCGTTGGGGAACCTCACGGGATGATCGTGCAGGCTGATGACGATGCTCTCCTTCAACAGCCGCGTCGACCGCGCCAGCTCCTCCGGGCTCATCGTGGTCTCGTAAGGACCGATGCGACCGAACTCCGGCGAGAGAGCGAACGAGGGCAGGTCGACACCGGGCTCGAGGTAGCCATACGAAACGTAGGGGTCGGTACTCATTGGAACGTCAACGTCCTCTCGACGGCGATAATTTCGAGTCGTTCTCGAAGGCGATTCGAGTGTAGGGCCGCACGGGACCGCTTTCGTCCGAGCGCGTCCCAACCCTTCGACAACGTAGTACCTGACTAGCGCCCCTGCAGGCGCACGTCGAAGGCATCACGAAGCGCGTCACCGATGAAGTTGAGAGAGATCACCGTGAGGACGATGAGGATGCCCACCGGGTAGATCAACCACCACTCCCCCGCGTACAAGTACGTGACACCCTGGGAGAGCATCGAGCCCCAGTTCGCGGCGGGCGGTGGGATTCCGAAACCGAGGTAGCCCAACGCGGCCAACGCGAGAATGGCGTCCGCCACCTGAAAGGTGATGTTCACGACGATCGTTCCAAGGGCGTTGGGCACGATGTGCAGGAAGATGCTGCGACCCGCGCCACCACCCATTCCCTTGACGGCTTGGATGTACTCGCGCGTTCGAAGGGTGAGGGTCTCCCCACGAATCAGACGAGCCGGCACCAGCCACGCGAAGAAGGCCACGGCCAGCGTCAGATTCAGTTGATCGACGTGGACGATCGCGGCCATGAGCAAGAGGACGAACAACACCGGGATCGACAGCAACGCGTCGACGATGCGCATCATGACCGTGTCGATGATGCCGCCAAAGTAACCCGACACCGCGCCCCACAACACACCGAACACGCCCGCGAGCAACGCCGCCGCGAAGCCAATCTCGAGGGAAGACTGGCCACCCGCCATGAGTCGGCCCAGTTCGTCGTAGCCGACGTTGTCCGTGCCGAGGGGATGACCGTGACCTGGCGGGTCATTGGAGATGCTCAGATTCGATGAGATCTGGTTCGTGTGGTAGACGAGCGGTCCGACGAAACAGAACAAGGCGATGAGGACGATGATGATGGCGCCAATTAGGGCCAGCTTGTTCTCAATAAAGACCTCAAAGACACTGGCGCCACGCTTACGTTTCGCGCGCACCATCTGGGAGACCTCCTCGGGCTCCTCCAAGACGAGGTCAGGCTCGTTGTTCTGGTCGGTCATCGCCCAAGTCCTTTCCGCGTGCGTCGTGAGGCAATCACGAGAGGCGTACCCGACGGTCAATGATGCCGTAGCAAATGTCGGCGACGAGATTACCGATCACGGTGAACACCGCGACGACCAAGGTGAGAGCCATCAGCACCGGATAGTCACGGGTCTGGGTCGAGGTCCAAAAGAGCAGCCCGACGCCGGGATAGTTGAAGACGGATTCCGTGATTAAGTTCCCCGACAGGAGCGCGGGTACGCTGAGCCCGAGCAGTGTCACGATCGGCAGCACGGCGTTTCGCAACATGTGACGAAAGAGGACGGCCGCCTTCGTGACGCCCTTCGCCCGCGCCGTGCGAATGTAGTCCTGGGCCAAGTTCTCGATGGCCGACGATCGCATGTAGCGACTGAACGACGCGACGCCAACGATCGTCAGAGTCAGTACCGGCAGGATCATGGCCTTGGGATCGGTGATCGAACCGCTGACGGTGGGCGTCTGGGGCGCCGAGGGTGGAAGCCACTTCAAGAAGACCGAGAAGAACGCGATCAGCAAGAGACCGAGCCAGAACGTCGGCATGGAGTAGCCGATGAACGAGAAACCCGTCAGCGCGTAGTCGTCAGGCTTATTGCGACGAACGGCTTGATAGATGCCGAGGGGAATCGCGACGATGACCGTGATCAGCAGCGCTAACCCACTGAGGTAGGCGCTCTTGGGCAAGTCCATCGACATCAGCGTCGAGACGGGCTCGTTCAATTTGTACGAGTAGCCGAGGTTGCCGTGCACCAGTCGGTCTAAGTAGAACCAGTACTGATCGACGAAGGGTCGGTTGTAGCCGTTGGCGACGTTGAAGGCATGAATAGACGACGGCGACGCGCGCTCCCCGAGTTCAGCACGAGCCGCGCCACCGGGCAAAAGGTGCAACAGCGAGAACGTTGCCATCGACACCAAGATCACGACGACCAGCGACTGGCCGATCCTCTTGATGAGAAACCGCGTCACGCCAGTACCGTCGCGTGGTCGGAGAAAGGTTGGGACGAACGCCTCATTGCGCAGAACCTTAGCGAGCGGCAAGCCCAAGAAGGAGTCCATCCGCAGCGACGGCGGGACTCGTCGTCAGAAAGAGCGGATATCCATCTTCGGGCGCGACCACTTCTTCCTCTTCGTCACCATCGAGTGATCGGACCGTACCGAGAACGGAACCAGCCTTTACAGCGTCACCCACGCGTACGTTCGAACTCCACCAGCCGCCGCGCGTACTGCGGAGCCAGAGCCAATGGCTGATCTCAACGGGTGCAGGTGCCGGCGCGAACGACGCCGGCAGGACGCCCAGCATCGCGAGCACCCGACGCACTCCTTCTTCGTGGAGACGTACCGACGCTTCGTCGACTAGCCCTCGTCCACCCGCTTCGGCCGTGATCGACGCAATGCCCGATTCCGCGGCAGCAGCACTCGACGTGCCGGCAATGGGACTGGCGGAGCGTTCAGTGCGAATCATGTAGCCAAGGCCGTAGGCGAGGGCCAGAGAGCGCGACTGATCCTCCACCGTTGACGCGTCGTAGATCGTAAAGGGTTCAAGGTCCTCGACCTGGTCGCCGGCGTGCATGTCGACGTGAAACTGCGCCGGCCGAATGGCCTCGTCGAAGATCGCGGCCGCAAGGCGCTCGGTAAAGCTGCCGTTCGCGTCACCGGGGAAACACCGGTTCAGATTCAGTCCGTCGTGCGGCACGACGAAGGCACTGCGTGCTTCGAAGGAGGCGATGTTGGCCATCGGCACCACGCGCAGACTGCCGAGCAGCGCCGACTCGTCGAGGGTGTCGAGAAACGTTCGCAGACCCAACATCGACGTGTACTCGCAACCGTGTACGCCCGCCATCAGCGAAACGGTCGGGCCGTGAGCCGAATCGCCGTATTCGTAAAAGGGAATCTCCGAGCCGACGAGGCCGTTGGCCCCATCGACTCGGATGATTGATTTCTTCACTATGAGATCAAAACGCCCTAGTCGAGACGACTACTTCGCGAGCTTCCAGAACTCTGGGGTGAAGTTCAGCAACGGACTCTGGGTGACACCCGTCAACTTGTTGCTGATCTCCGAGATCTGGAAGTCGGGGTCCGGCTGCCAAACGACGGGAAGCTGTTGGGCCAGGTAGTTCTCGTACTTGTAGAGAACTGCCGTGCCCGTAACCGTGTGGGTGGCGTTGATGTTGGCGTCGTTAACGGGGTTGGAGTAGTTGCCCTCATTGATGTTCGATGCCGTCTCAAAGATCGACTCACCCGTGGGGTAGTAGTCCGGTCCGTACGACCAGCCCTGGCCCCAGTTCTCCATCTGCCACGTGCACGTGGCGCCCTTGCACGGCGTCGCGTTCGCGAGGATCGTGTTGAACGGCGCGGTCGTCAGTGCCACCTGAATTCCGTCTTGGGCGAGGTTCGACTTCAACTGCTGCATGAACTGGGTGACGTAGGTGAACCCGTTGTTGTACTGGAGATTAAAGACCATCTTCTCCCCCTTGGTGATACCCGCGCCGCATTCGGTCGCGGAAGTACCGGGCTTGGTGCACGTCGTGACACCACCAGGCTTCACGTTCCAGCCGTGGGACTTCAACAACGCAGCCGACTTCGTCGGACTGTACGGGTAGGGGTTGGACGCTTCTTGGGGCGTCGACAGGTTGCTCTTGGGCTGAATGGGCACGGGACCGTACGTCGGGTAGCCGTAACCGTAGAGCGCCTTCTTGACGTCGACGGGCTGGTTCACCATCTCTTGGAAAGCTTGACGGAAGTACAGCTGCTTGAAGATAGGTCCAACCGTCGGATTGTTCATGTTCATCGGGAAGTAGTTGATGCCCCAACCGATCCACGGTGAACTCGTGTAGCCCTGACTCTTGATGACCGGAATCTGACTGGAGTCCTGCGGTGGGGTATAGCCGTAGTCGATCGTGCCCGCGCGCAGCGCGTTGAATTCGGCGGCGTCAGTGGTGTAGGGCAACAACGTCAACTGCGCGTACGACGCCTTCACCGCGCCCGAGTACTTCGAGTTCGGTACGAAGACGGTGAAGCCGGTCGTCTCGAAGGTCTTCAACTTGAAGGGACCGTCGACAACCTGCCACAGAGGGTTCGAGGCGTAGGTCGCGAGTGACTTCGCCTGAGTGCTCAAGTAGTTGAAGACAGCTTTCGCGCCGGCCGTTGTGGTCGTGTAGTTGCCGATCTTGCCCGACGTCGACTCCTTGTCCCATGCGTGTTGCGGCATTGGAGTGATCTGGCTCAACTCGTTGTAGAGGAACCAAGTTTGTGAGTACGCCTTGTCGAGGTGAAAGACCACCGTGGACGCGTTGGGCGCCGACATCGACACCACATTGGCGGGGAACTCACCGGGAACGAATACCGGCCAGATGCTTGTCTCGGCCTTCAATATCTGCATGAAGAACAGGACGTCCGCTGACGTGACGGGCTTGCCGTCAGCCCAATTGTATTTGTTCATCGTCACGGTGACCGTCTTGCCACCGTTAGTGAAGACGGGTACCTTCGCGAGCGAGAGTGACTCATTGAACGACGGCTGATTGCCGGTACCAAACCAGTACAGGGGGCGGAACATAAGTGCTTGGAATTGATAGAGGTTCACGTTGCTGTAGTACGTGCCACTCATCACCGGGAAGATGTAGTTGGGGATGACGGCGGGGGGTAGTGCGAAGGTGACGTTACCGGTCGCGGACGTCGCTGCCGTCGCGCTGTTCGTCAAGCTTCCTGCCCCAATACTGATCAGACTTGCGCAAGTGACTAAGCACGCGGCGAGCGTCCCCACTCTCTTCGTGAAAAACCTCTTCATTTGTGACTCCCCATTGTACGTCGTCTGCCGACAACGTTTGTGCTGTTGGTCAGGCTAACCTCGCGACACGCTCTCTCGCAACAGCAGGGGCGCAAAGAACGACAGACTTAATCTCTGCGAAACAGCAGAGGGCTCGTTGTTCGTCACTACCCAACACTGAGCGTGATTCTCACGATTCTGCTGCGTCCGAAGAGGTCCTCGCCGTGGGCATCCCCACCGCCACTTGTTCGAGTGGAAAGTGGCACGCCGCCACGTGATTCGGACCAAAGGTCCGCAACAGCGGCTCCACTTCGGCACAGAGGTCCTGAGCGCGATCGCAACGCGTGCGAAAACGACACCCCGAAGGAGGATCAATCGCGCTTGGAAGTTCTCCTCGAACGACTTGACCACTCTTCGTCCGTTCGATATCGGGCGAGGGGATAGGTATCGCCTCAATAAGTCGCGCGGTGTACGGGTGGGCCGGGTGCTCGTAGATCACTTCGCTCGGTCCGATCTCGACCATCTTGCCCAAGTACATCACGCCAATCGTGTCGGCCAAGTACTTCACGACCGCCAAGTCGTGCGAGATGACGATGTAGGTGAGGTCGTGGGTTGACTGCAGTCGTCGCATCAGATTCAAAACCTGGGAACGAATCGACTCGTCAAGGGCGCTCACGGGTTCGTCGGCCACCACGAGTTTGGGATTGAGGGCGAGCGCGCGCGCCAAGCCAATGCGCTGACGTTGTCCCCCCGAAAACTCGTGCGCGTAGCGATCGACGGCGTCGGGCGCAAGACCCACGTCCGCGAGCAGGCCCTGGATGATCTCGTTCTGCTTTTCGCGACTGCCAATGCCCTGGATGGCGAGTGGCTCGCGCAGAATTGCTCCAACGCGCATGCGAGGATCAAGCGAAGCGTAAGGGTCTTGGAACATGAGTTGAAAGTTGCGGCGTTGGGCACGCAGCGTCCTTCGATCGAACTTGGTGATGTCCTCACCGTTGAACTCGATCGCGCCCGAGTCGGAAGCTTCGAGCGCGGTGACGAGGCGACCGACGGTGGTCTTGCCACAGCCCGACTCGCCCACCAGACCGAAGGTCTCACCTTGGCGAACACTGAACGACACGTCCGATACGGCGTGAACTCGGTGTTTCGTGCCCCGAGAAAAGAGTGCACCCGACACGGGGAACTCCTTCACGAGATTCTTCACTTCCAAAATGACGCGCGCTTGACTCTCTTGAGTCGCGCCCGCGGCCCGTCGCGACGACGACATGTCGAGCGGTCCGTCAATGGGGTGCCAACACGCGAAGGTGTGCTCGTCGCTCGGTCCGGTCAAAGGCGGTTCGTCGACGCGGCACTTATCGGTGGCGCGCTCACACCTCGGCGCGAATCGACAACCCACCGGTGGGTTCGTCAGATCGGGCGGCAGACCAGAGATGCTGTAGAGGCGCTGCTGGTTGTCTTGTTCGAGACGGGGAATCGAGGCGAGGAGTGCTTGGGAGTAGGGGTGACGCATCTCGTCGAAGAGGGCTTCGGTCGAGCACGACTCGACGGCCTTGCCTGCGTACATGACCATCACCCGGTCGGTGCGACCCGCGATGACCCCCATGTCGTGGGTGATCAAGAGCACGGCCATCCCGAGCTTTTCCTTTAGATCACCCAGAAGTTCGAGGATCTGGGCCTGAATGGTCACGTCCAGGGCCGTCGTCGGCTCGTCGGCGATCAACAACTTGGGATCACAGGCGAGCGCCATGGCGATCATCACCCGCTGGCGCATGCCGCCAGAGAGTTGGTGGGGATAGTCCCCCAGGCGCTCCTTGGGCCGAGGCAGCCCTACGAGGCCGAGGACTTCGACCGCGCGATCGAGCGCCTCGCGATGATTGGCCCCGCGATGGATTCGAACCGGCTCGGCGACCTGATCCCCGATTGTTTTCGTGGGGTTCAGCGAGGTCATCGGATCTTGGAAGATCATGGCGATATCGTTGCCACGAATCTCGTGCATCTCGTTGTAGTTGAGCGGCGCCAAGTCTCGGCCCATGAACTCAACACTCCCGCCGACGATGTGTCCGCCGGGGGGCAACAACTGCATGATCGAGAGTCCCGTCATCGACTTGCCACACCCGGATTCGCCGACGATACCGAGCGTCTCACCAGCGTCGATGTGCAGCGTGACGCCGTCGACTGGCGTGACCGACTTGTGTCTCATGTCGATGCGGACCGCAAGGTCCTTGATATCCAAGATGCGACTCACGGGCTCTCCTCTTGACTGAGTCCCCCAGTTACTGCGTCCCTGCATTCGTTGCGCGTCGTTCTTCACTCTCGCGTAGGCACAGTGTAGGTGTCCTGACGGAGTGGAATTAGCGACCCGCGTAAGCGCGAAGATAGTCTGATTGAAGACGACTTAGTGTCTCGTGAGCCCCAAGGTAGCGCTCGTAAGATTCAACAAAGAATGGTCGTAAACACGACCGAAGGGTGACGAGCATGCGCATTTTTGAATCAAACTGGATGCAAATCGAAGAGTATTTGACCCACGACGATCGAATCGTCCTGCCGATCGGCTCCACCGAACAGCACGGATTCCTCTCACTCGGCACCGACGCACTCTGCGCGGAACGCGTCGCCGTCGAGGCCGCTGAGCCCCTCGGTGTTCCCGTTTTACCCGTCATGCCCTTCGGCATGGCTCCGTACTTCACTGCCTACCCCGGATCGATGAGCCTTCGTCTCAGCACTTACATCGAGGTGATGCGCGACCTCTTGAACTGTTTAGAGCTCCAAGGTTTTCGCCGAATCGCTGTCATCAACGGCCACGGCGGTAACGCACCGGTCGCCGGACTCATTCGAGAGTGGCTATGTCAGCCGCGCGACGAGGAGGTCCAAGTCCTCTTCCACAGTTGGTACAACGGACTCAAGACGGTCATCGCGGCGGATGAGTTTCACGTCGATCAGATGCACGGCGCCTGGGTCGAGAACTTCCCTTGGACGAGAATCGAAGGCGCCGACGCGCCAGCACCCAAGGCCGTCGTCCCTCGCGAGTTGTTGATGAACCTCGGTCCTGTCGCGATCAGAGAACTCGCGCCCGACGGTGCCATGGGGGGTCCGTACGAAGCCCCCGATGACGTGATGGAAAAAGTGTGGGCCGCTGGGGTCCAAGAAGTGCGAACGATTATTGAATCAGGATGGGTACGCAACTAATGACCAATGAAAATCAACCACTTAGCGGCAAGGTGGCCCTCGTCACCGGGACCACGCAAGGAATCGGGCGCGGCATCGCGGAAGCGCTGACGCGCGAGGGCGCGACCGTCCACGGAATCGACAAGGACACGGTGGACGTCACCGACTCGGCCGCCGTGAACGCGTTCGTAGCGAGCATCGGCGGCGCAGACATCTTGGTCAACAGCGCCGGCGGCGTACGTGGCCAGGTGGGAAAACCAATAGAAGAGGTCACCGACGAACAGTGGCGTGACGTGGTGGAGTCCAACCTCACGGGCGCCTTCATCTGCGTACGTGCAGTGGTGCCCACGATGAAAGAGCGTGGCTGGGGGCGCATCGTGACGATCTCGTCGGGTGCCGGTCGCAGCATCAGTCTCACTGGCATCCAGGCCTACGCCAGCGCGAAAGCAGCTCAGATCGGTTTCACGCGTCAAATGGCGCACGAACTCGGACGCTTCGGCATCACCGTCAACTGCGTGGCTCCCGGCTTCGTGCTCTCGAATCCCACCTCCATCGCACAGTGGGAGAGTTACGGCGAAGAGGGACAGCAGAAATTGTTGGACGCGATTCCCACGCGACGCCTCGGCACGGCGGAGGACATCGCCAACGGCGTGCGCTTCTTCGTCAGCCCCGACTCCTCGTGGATCAGTGGACAGACGCTGTCGGTAGATGGTGGCCATGCTCTCTACTAATCACGACACCCAGGCGCACCTCGCCGAACTCGCCGAGTACGTCGCCATTCCGAGCATCTCGCGCGACGCGTCACTCGAGACGATGACCGAAGCCGCCAACTGGCTCGTTGGACAACTCGACTTCGCCGACGCCTACGTGGACGCGACGGCTGGTCATCCCGTCGTTCGTGGCCAGTGGATCCAAGACCCCTCCGCGCCCACGATCCTCGTTTACGGCCACTACGACGTGCAGCCCACCGGCGACCTCGCCGAATGGATCACGCCACCCTTCGAGTTGACCATCGACGGCGACGTCATGCGAGGTCGCGGCTGCACCGACGACAAAGGTCCAGTGTTCATCGTCTTGAAAGTTGCCCAGGCCTTCATGGCTCAAGAGGGTCGACTGCCGTTGAATATCAAATTCCTCTTCGAAGGTGAAGAGGAGATCGGCAGCGAGCATCTCGAGAAGTACGTGCGCGAGCACGCGAAGGAACTCGCTTGTGACCTCGTGATCTCGGCCGACGGCGCGATGTGGCGACCAAGCGAGCCGTCGCTCTCCTTGATGTCCAAGGGTCTCGTCACGCTCAGCGTTGAAGTCCACGGCGCGAACGACGATCTGCACTCGGGCCGCTTCGGGGGCACGGTGGCAAATCCCTTGCATGGTCTCGCGCAGATCATCGCCAGCTTGCACACGCCCGAAGGTGCCGTGGCAGTCGATGGCTTCTACGACGGGATCAAGCCACTCAGCGACGAACGCCGACGCGAACTCGCTGAGGTGAGTTTCGACGATGAGCAATGGCGCGGCCAGCTCGGTGTCCCTGAACTGTTCGGTGAGCCCGGATACTCCACCATCGAACGTCTCTGGGAGCGCCCGACGCTCGAAGTCAACGGCATGGAAGGAGGGGGCAAGTATACGGTGATCCCCCACGTCGCTGCGGCGCACATTTCGTGTCGACTCGTGCCCGGCCAAGACCCCGCACACGTTCTTGCCGCGGTCGTAGCGCATCTCGAACGACAGAGTGCCCCCGGGCTGACGGTCAAAGTACTGCCGGACGAAGCGATGGTTCCGGCCTACACGATCAGCGCCGATCACCCGGCGATTCGCGCGGCCACCGAAGCGTTGGCGCGTACCTACCCCGGTGAGAAGGTTCTGCTCGCCTGCATCGCGGGAACGCTCCCGGCAACGGCGCTCTTCGAGTCTGCGCTCGGCGCGAAGACGCTGTTCTTTTCATTCTCGACGTCTGACGAGAAACTGCACGCGCCCAACGAGTTCATGCGAATCCGTCGACTGGGTGAGGGCATGCAAGCGTGGGAACAGCTGTGGCGCCTCTTGGCCGACGGCCCTCATCGTCTGGAGAAGGTCACCTTTTTCAATGACTGAGTCAACTCACGCTGCCCTCGAGCTGCTGAATCAAGAGTTCTTCGAAGTGCAAAACACGGTGGACCCGCTGTCGGCCACGTTGCTCGGTATCACGGGTTACGACGCGCTGCTCCCGGACCCCAGTCGCGACGGCGCTACGCGCGGTGCGGTGCGCTTCCAAGCACTGGAAGACCGTCTCGGGGAACTCAACCTCGACGAGATGTCGAACGCCGACCAGGTCAACGCCGCGGTCCTCGGACGCCTCGCGTGGGGTGCCCGTACGGACCTCGAAGAAGGCATCTGGGAGGCCGACGCCGCCGCCGAAGGGTACGCGTCACCGCACGCCATGGTCTTTATGTGCATGCCGGCCGCACGCGCCAACGACGAGACTTCGGCGCGTGCCTATCTCACGCGCCTCGAGGGACTCGGGGGCTACTTCGACGCCCTCACGACTCGCTACCGACAGTCGCACGAAGATGGTCGCCACTCCACCGCCGTCGGCATCAACCGCGCGCTTGACCAACTGAGAGGTCACCTCGAACTCAGCCTCGACGTCGACACGCTCGCAAATCCCCTCGTCGCCGAGGGCGTCAATGCTGAGCTCTTTCTCTCGCAATCTCGCGCACTCGTGGCGGATGTCGTACGACCGGCCATCGACCGACTATGTCAATACTTGGCCCACGACATGTTGCCCGTCGCGCGTGACGATGATCACGTCGGCATCTGTTGGATCGAGGGTGGCGAATCGTCTTATCGCAAGGCCGTACGACGTCACACGACGACCGACCTCAGCCCCGACGAGATCCACGCCATCGGTCTTGAACGTCTCGAAGGTCTCCAGGCCCAATGGTCCGAGTTGGGCCAACGAGTACTTCAAGAGAGTGACGTGCCGACGATCCTCGCGCGCCTTCGAGAAGATCGGTCGCTGCGCTTTACGACGTCCCAAGAAATCGTGACCATCGTCACGAACGCGTTGCAACGCGCCGAGTCGGCGCGCGACGGTTGGTTCACGCACTACGACATCGCAGAGTGCGTGATCGAAGAGATTCACCCCATCGAAGCCAAGAGCGCCGCCCTCGCCCACTATCGTCCACCGGCCCAAGACGGAAGTCGTCCCGGCGCCCACTGCGTCTTGACAACGGACCCACAGGACCGCTTCACGTACGAGTACGAGGCGCTGGCGTTTCACGAGAGCACGCCCGGTCACCACCTCCAGATCGCGCTCGCCCAGACATTGGACACGTTGCCCACGTACCGACGGTTTCTCGACGCGCAAGTCTGTGGGTTCGTTGAAGGGTGGGGACTCTACAGCGAGGGCCTCGCCGACGAGATGGGACTGTACAGTTCCGATCTCGCGCGTCTGGGCATGCTCTCGTTCGACGCACTGCGCGCGTGTCGACTGGTCGTCGACACGGGAATGCACCACTTGGGCTGGTCGCGCCAACGCGCCGTCGACTTCATGTGGAACAACACCGCGACGACGGCCTCGAACGTCGCCAACGAGATCGACCGCTACATCGGCTGGCCCGGCCAGGCGCTTGCGTACATGATCGGGCGACGAGAGATCGAACGACTTCGTAGCGTGGCGACCCGCGAGCTCGGCGCCAAATTCGACGTACGTTCCTTTCACGCAGCAGTACTCGAGAATGGGGCCGTGCCGCTCGACGTCCTCGAGTCCGTGGTCACCAAGTGGATCGACCAGCGACGATCATTACCCAACAGTGCAACACCAGCCAACAACTAAGGAGAGCCAGTGCGCGTCACCATCAACGACAATGAACTGAACGTCGAAGTCCTCGGCGACAAGGGATTACCTGTCCTCATCGCGCACCACGGTGGCGGCGGCATCGGCTCGCTCGGCGAACCCAAGGCGACCTTCGGTCCTCTCGCCGACATCTTCCAGGTCGTCGTTTTTGACGCGCGAGGTTGCGGCCTCAGCGAAGGCAAGCCCCCCTTCTCCCACGCGCAGTGGGCGGCGGACGTGGACGGTCTTCGTGAGTGGATGGGCGTCGACCAGATCGTCGTCACCGGTGGCTCCTACGGCGGCTTCATCGCCATGGAGTACGCCCTGGCGTACCCCGAGCACACGCGCGCGATGATCCTTCGCGACACCTCGCCCGATAACTCGAACCTCACGCGAGCCTTCGAGAACGCGCGCGAACAGACGCGTATCGAGATCAACTGGGACAACTTCAACCGCTACTGGGGCGGACGCATCACCGACGACCAAGACCTGAAGGAGCGCTGGGCCGAGATCATTCCCCTCTACGACTTTGACTACGACCCCATCAAGTCCAACGCCGCCGTCGAGACGGGCATCTACCGTCACGAGGCCCATAACTGGTGCTTCCTCTACAACATGCCCAACTACGACCTGCGCCCCCAGTTACCGAGCGTCACGTGTCCGACGCTCGTGACCGTTGGACGAACGGACTGGGTAACGCCGGTTTCGTACGCCGAGACGATCGCTGAGCTCGTACCAAACTCCAAGTTGGTCGTCTTCGAGAAGTCGGGCCACTCCCCCCAGATCGAGGAGTTCGACCTGTTCCAAGAGGTCATGCGCGACTTCCTCGCGACCCTCGACTAGTTCGGGGACTATTCGACCAGTCCCCGACAGAGCAACACCACGGTGATGAACACGCGGTAGAGCTCGAGGGGGTCGCCCTGGCTTATCTCGGCGCTCAGATCGCCGGTGCGCACGACGCCGTGGATTCGTGCCGCCAGATCGGCGTAGTCGCTGGTGCGAAACGTGATGCCCATCGTCACGGGCAACGAAAGCGCCGGCGACTTCGCCGACGGAATCGACGCCGTCGCGAGCACGGCCTGGTCGTGAATGAGGCGACACGCGTCGTCGGGGTGGAGTGAGTTCGCAGCGAAGCGTGTCACCGACTCCTTGACCACGGCACTATACGCGCCCGGTGCGAAGGGCGCGATCTCGTCGGCCGTTACCTGGTCGCCGGTGATCAACACGACCGGCACGCCGTAAGCCTGGGCGACGAGCGTGTTGATGCCGGCCTCACCCGCGACGACGCCGTTCAGGG
This sequence comes from Acidimicrobiaceae bacterium, assembly GCA_003141815.1. Taxonomy (GTDB): domain Bacteria; phylum Actinomycetota; class Acidimicrobiia; order Acidimicrobiales; family RAAP-2; genus RAAP-2. The sequence continues at coordinate 19,200 of PLNQ01000021.1, forward strand.
TCACTTCGGCGAACGCCGTTGGGAAGTACGTGTGCGAGAGGTTCGACGATCGACTACCCATCGAACCGTGGTACGAGATGAAAAAGACCGCGTCGAACGTTTCGTCGAGACCCTGCATCATGTACATCGGCTTGACGCGACCAGAGAGGTATCGCGCGGAGCCCGCGAGCGCGTCGGGGCGCAGGTTGGCCATCTTCGAGTGCGCGTCGTTGACCAAGAACTCGGTGGCGCCTGACTTCATCGCCCCTTCGATCGCGGCGTTGATCTCGCGCGTCAAGAGACCGGTGTAGTACTCGTAGAGATGACCGCCCGCCATCACTTGATCCCAGTCGACGACACCGGCGGTGCCTTCCATGTCGGACGAGATGTAGATCTTCACAGCACCACTCTCTCAAAGACCTCCACCGCGGTGCTCGACGACGTCATCACGTTGTACGTGGCCCCTGACTGGGTCGCGGCCGCACCGTGACGGCCGTCGGGGGTGAGACACAGGGTCCGTAGTTCGGCCTTGAAATCGTCACGCAGCGTGCTCGCGTCGGCGAGCATCGTTCGACACGCCTCGTTGGGGTCCTCGCCGCGAGCGAGCCCGTCGACGACGAGGCGAGCACCGGTGACCCTCATGCTCATTTCTCCGCGACCAGTGCACGCCGCGCCGCCGTAGCGCAGGTCGCAGTAGTTACCGGTACCGGGAAGGGCGGAGTCACCGACCCGTCCGGGATACTTCCAGGGATACCCGCTCGTCGAGACACCGACGACCATCTCCCCGCTCTCGTCAAGGGCGAGGACGTTGATGGTCCCCCACGGTCCCTCGTGGGGACGGAAGCGATTAACCAATTCAATGGCCGCCAGTCGGTAGACGTCGTCACCGGGCGCCGCGAGGGTCTTCTCGCCCTCCACGGCATCGCTCGACGGCTGGAGCGCTTCACGAAACAGATGCCACGCTTCGTCGGTCAAAAGCATTGCTGGCTCGAATCCCTGCTCCTGGGCGAAGAGCTCCGCGCCTTCGCCGACCAGCAGACAGTGTTGGGGCAACTTCTCGAGGACGGCTCGAGCGATCGAGATCGGGTGAGGATAGTTTCGGACCGCGCCCACCGCGCCAAAGGCGCGCGTCGAGCCCACCATTAACGAAGCGTCGAGTTCGACCTCGCCGCGGGCGTTGGGTAGTCCGCCCGTACCCACGTAGTGATCGTCAAGGTTGTCCTCGCACAGGCGCAGAGCCGCCTCAACGGCGTCGAGCGCGCTGGCGCCTTGTCGCAGCAAAGCTATCCCTGCGGGAAGACCCGCTTCCGAGCGCTCGCTGCCGATGATGATGGGGCCAGCCGTCATTCCTGTTCTCCTTCTGCCACTGGATGGAAATCCATCGACCGAGCGACGGGCACGTCTCTACTTGACGACAGGTTCGCGCCGTGAAACGTCGAGAAGCCCTTCGATGACTCGTGCGTCGGCCAATAACGCCATGTCGGTGCCGCGTGGTGACGACAGTTGGAGCCCGATGGGCAGACCTTCGTCGCTAAAGCCACACGGCAGCACCAGCGCCGGGTCACCAGTCAGATTGAAGGGACCCGTGAAGTACCCTTCGGCCTCGCCGTCGGGCGTGTCGATCGGCGGCGTCGTCGGCGGCGCGACGTAGGGCGCCGAGGGCGTCAACAGCACGTCGATGTTCTCGTACAGGACGTCGGTGTCGGGCAGGAGTCGGGCCCGCGTCGCCAGTGCCTCGTCGTACGCCTCGCGAGTGACCTCCGACGCCGAGAGGAATAGCCTCAGCGTCTCGGGACCGAAGTGACTCGGGTCGCGTTCCACCTGTTCGCCGTGAACTTGCCACGCCTCGTACAAGATGATGTCACCAATCGTCTCTCGTATCGCGTCGAGGGCGTCGGCGCTTACCTCGACAATGTCGGCACCTTTACCCACGCGTCCGAGCGCTTCGGCGAGGGCATTGCGAATCTCTGGCGTACTGATGGGATCGTTCATCCACTTCGTGACGACACCCACGCGGAGTCGAGTAGACGGCGTCGGTGCCAGGGCCAAACCCGTCATCGCAGCGAAGACCTTCTCAGTCACGGCGACGTCGCGGGCCAGGAGTCCGACGTGGTCTAGCGACGGTGCCAGCGCCTGCACGCCGGTCAGGTCGAGGGTTCCGTACGTCGGCTTGAAGCCAACGACGTTGCAGTAGTGCGCCGGGATTCGAATGGAACCGCCAGTGTCGGTTCCAATCGCGACGTCACACGCGCCCGCGCCGACGAGCGCGGCCGAGCCGCCACTCGACCCACCTGCAGTGCGGCTGGGATCGTATGGGTTCATCGCTTCGGCAACGTCTGGGTGCAGCGCACCCGCCGCGTACTCCAACAAAGTCGTCGTAGCAAAGACGTCCGCGCCGGCGTCGCGCAGGGACGTGATCACCGGCGCGTCACTCTCAGCGGGAGGCCCGACCATGTCGTGCGGGTTACCGTTTCCTCGCGGAACACCCTTCACGTCCACCAAGTCCTTCACGGCGATCGCGACGCCGTGCAACGGACCATCGGGACTACGCAGTGGTGCCGGGAGCGTTCGCACGACAGCGTTCAGTGGGACTCCGAGACGATTCGTGCGCTCATAGGTCGCGAGCAGGTCGAGGTTCGCCACTTCACAGGTACGCTCACCGTCCTCGATCGCGTGAATCAGTTCCCCAATGTACGTCGTGAGGGGCCCCTTCAGGTCACGCACCAGATCGTCGACTTCGGTCTTGCGCTTTCGCACCATGAGGTCGCGGTAGATCCCGCTGTGCGACTTGGCACTCAAGCGATTGAACGTCACCAACCGTTCCAGCGAACCTTCGAGATCGTCGGGTTCAAAGCCGTCGAAACCCATCGGCGTTACGGGTGACTGCGCCAAGACCTCCTTGGCGATGGCCAGCATCAACGTTCGATACTGCGGATTTTGTAGCGAGTCGGCGATCGAAAGGTCCGACACCGCGCCGCCGTAGAGCATCGCCCCGTAGGCCTCTTTCCCCCAGAGATAACCCATGATGTTGTCCGTCGCGACCGCGTAGGGCAACGCGTCCGCTAGTTCTTGGACCCTCGGGGTCACGATTGATTGAAACGGCTCGCCCACGCGAAACGTCCCGATGTTCCCCTGCATGATGCGGCCCGGGCCCATGACGTCGGCGCCGAAGTTCACGAAGCTCACGATGAGATTGTCGCGACCGACCGCTTCTGCGAGGATGTCGGCGGTAAAGCCGTTCTGAAAACTCACGACGTAACCGCCAGGCGCAACGCGTCCTTTGAGAAGAGCCGCCGCGGACTCGGTGTGGTGACTCTTCACGGCAACGGCAAGGTGATCGATCTGCGCGGGGAGTTGATCGGGTGTGATCGCCGGCACACGAACCGTGAAATTCTCGACCGGACCCTCGATGGTGAGACCGTCACGGTTGATCGCAGCGACATAGTCGACGTCCGTGTCGCACAACACGACGTCGTGACCAGCACGGGCCATGTGCGCGCCGATGGTTCCGCCAATGGCGCCAGCACCGATGATCGTTAATTGCATTACTGCCACCATCCTCAGGGGAAATTAGAACGAGAAGCGATCCTCTCCGTTAATAAATGTAGCCGTCGCGAAACGGCGTCCGACACGAGGAACGGCGTCAACGCGTCGTAATGCGTCAACGCCGACGTGCGACGTGACGACGCGCGTCACGCCACGATCACGCATCAAATGAACGAAGAAACATGGTCGTGACGTGCGCCTTCAACGCGTGCTGACTGTGCCTTGAACTAACTTCAGGCGTACTTCGAAGCCTTGAAGATTGTCTTAGTCGGTGTCGCCGCCAGAGATCTCGGAGACCTTCTGCTTGCCCGCCGAGACGAAGGGCATCATCTCACGAAGTTCTGCGCCGATCTTTTCGATCGGGTGACGCTTGCCGGCGTCACGAAGTTCGCGGTAGCGCGGACGCCCGATTTCGTTCTCCAGGATCCACTCGGCGGCGAAGGTGCCGTCTTGGATCTCACCCAGAATCTTCTTCATCTCGACCTTGACCTGGTCGTTGATGACGCGAGGTCCGCGGGTCAAGTCACCGTACTCGGCCGTGTCCGACACGCTGTAGCGCATGCCGGTGATGCCCTCTTCGTACATCAAGTCCACGATGAGCTTCAACTCGTGTAGGCACTCGAAGTACGCGCTCTCGGGCTGATAGCCCGCTTCGACGAGCGTCTCGTAGCCCGCGCGCACGAGGGCCGTGACCCCGCCGCACAAGACGACCTGCTCACCGAAGAGGTCCGTCTCGGTCTCTTCGGAGAACGTCGTCTCGAGCACGCCGGCGCGCGTCGCGCCGATGCCGTCGGCGTAGGCCAAGGCGATGTCGTGGGCATGGCCGGTGGCGTCTTGTTCCACAGCAATGAGAGAGGGCACGCCCCCACCTTCGAGGTAGGTGCGTCGCACGAGATGACCAGGTCCCTTGGGCGCGACCATGGCGACGTCGACGTCACTCGGTGGCTTGATTAGGTCGAAGCGGATGTTGAAGCCGTGCGCGAAGAGCAGGCACTTGCCGGTCGTGAGGAAGGGCGCGATGTCGGCGTCGTAGGTGCGCTTCTGTTCGGTGTCCGGGACGAGCACCATGATGACGTCGGCTTCAGCGCACGCGTCGGCGATGGAGAGGACGCGTAGTCCTGCCTCTTCGGCCTTTTCCACGGACGGCGACTCCATGCGTAGACCGACGCGTACGTCGTAGCCACTGTCGTGCAGGTTCAACGCGTGAGCGTGGCCCTGCGAGCCGTAGCCCAAGATGGCGATCTTCTTCGCCTTCAAGAGTTCGGGCTTGGCGTCCTTTTGGTAGTACATCGTGGTCATCGTCTACATCTTTCTCTTGGGAGTTTTCGTTGGGGGCTAGGCCGTGGCCGTCTGAACGAGTCTAGGGAGTGCGACGCGACCCGTACGCTGCAACTCAACGCCGGAAAAGACCTCCAGGGCCTTCTCGAGTTGATCACACGCGCCGGGCGTACCAGCCAACATCACCGTCACCGACGTGGCGTTCACGTCAACGATCGAGGCGCCGGTATTGGCGGCGACGTCGAGGACGTCTCCGCGATTGGCGTTATCGACGCTCAACGTCGCGAGCAGGAGTTCACGTTCTAGTGCGTCTCGCGGAGCGAGGTCCTTGATGGCCACGACATTCACGAGTTTGTCCAACTGACCCACGATCTGCTCCAAGGGCGCGGACTCGGCGTCGACGACGATCGTGACCCGCGAAAATCGAGCGTTCCCTTCGGCGGGCGCCACGGCGAGGGAGTAGATGTTGAAACCGCGCCTCGCGAACAGTCCCGCGATGCGCGCGAGCACACCCGCCTTATTCTCGACCAACACCGACAAGATGTGGTGTCGAACGGGGGTGCGATCGATCACGCCGAGGAAGGGCTCGGGGGTCATTGGCCGCCTCCGCGAAGAAGCGGGTGCACCATGATGTCGTCGTTGCTCGCGCCGGCCGCCACCATTGGAAAGACCTTCTCTGAAGAGTCCGTTCGAAAGTCGATGACGACAGGGACGTCGTGAATCTGATTGGCCTGATCGATCACTTCGTGCATCTCCTTCAAGTTGGTCGCGCGAAGTCCCACGCACCCCATGGCCTCGGCCCACTTCACGTAGTCGGGTAGGTCGGCGCTGAGGTAGACCTCGGAGTAGCGCTCTTCGTAGAACATCTCTTGCCACTGACGAACCATGCCGAGGTAGGCGTTGTTGAGAATCGCGACCTTGATGGGGATGCCTTCGGCACGCGCCGTGACGAGCTCTTGGGCCGTCATCTGGAAACATCCGTCACCGTCGATGCACCAGACCGTGCGATCGGGTCGGCCGACCTTGGCACCGATGGCCGCGGGGACGCCGAAACCCATCGTGCCCGCGCCGCCCGAGTTCACCCACGTACCGGGCTCTTCAAACTCCCAGAACTGCGAGGCCCACATCTGGTGCTGGCCGACGCCGGCCGAGACGATGGTACCCGGCGCGGCTTTTTTGGCGATTGCTGCGATGACGTGTTGGGGACGCAGCGGTCCCTCGGTAGTTGGTTCGTCGTACACGAGCGGGTAACGCTCTTGCCAGGTTCGAATCTCTTTCCACCAGACGTCAAGGTTTTGCGGTGACGCCTTCGCGGCGTCGAGCGCTTGCAGGGCGGAGGCGACGTTCGTCTGCAGAGCGACGTCGGCGCGGCGGACCTTATTGAACTCGGCCTTGTCGATGTCGACGTGGATGATCTTGGCGTTCGCGGCGAAGGAGGACACCTGTCCCGTCACGCGGTCGTCGAAACGTGCGCCCAACGAGATCAACAGGTCGGCCTTTTGAATGGCCGTGACGGCGCTATACATGCCGTGCATTCCGGGCATGCCGAGGTGTTGATCGTGCGAATCGGGAAAAGCCCCGCGCGCCATCAACGTCGTGACGACGGGCATCTTGGTTCGCTCGGCGAAGACCAGGAGATCGTGGTGCGCCCGGGACTTGAGCGTGCCACCACCCACGTAGAGCACGGGGCGCTCGGACTGACTGATCAGTTCGACGGCGCGTGCCACGGCGTGCTGGTCGACGTCAATCTCGGGGTGATAGCCCGGCAGATCCAACTCTTCGATCGACTCGGGGTACCACCATTCCATGGTGGACTGCGAAACGTCCTTGGGCAGGTCGATCAAGACTGGTCCGGGACGACCGGTCGTGGCGAGGTAGAAGGCCGCCGCCACGGCGCGCGGAATCTCGTGCGCTGACTGGATCAAGAAGTTGTGCTTCGTGATGCCCATGGTGATGCCCGTGATGTCGCACTCCTGGAAGGCGTCCGAGCCGATCGAAGCGGTCGCGACCTGTCCGGTGATGACGACGAGCGGCGTTGAATCCATATGCGCGTTGGCAATGGGCGTGACGATGTTGGTGGCGCCGGGACCGCTCGTGACCATCGCCACACCGGCCTTACCGGTGGCGAGCGCGTAACCCTCCGCCATGTGGCCGGCACCCTGTTCGTGACGCACGAGGATGTGACGAATCGAGGAGTCGAGGATTGGGTCGTAGACGGGCAGAATGGCCCCACCGGGCAGGCCGAAGAT
>PLNQ01000021.1:26280-34376 GCA_003141815.1 Acidimicrobiaceae bacterium
AGTCTAAACACAGAACGGCGCGATACACAACAGATCTAGCGCGTCGTGACCGCGCCCTTCTCGGCGCCCTGGGCCAGACGAGCGAACTTTTCCAGTACTCCCGTGGTGTACCGGGGAGTAAATGGCGGCGTCACTTTTGCTCGTTCGGCCAACTCCGCGGCGTCCACCATCAGCTCGATGGAGAGCGTGTTGACGTCGATCACGATCTGGTCGCCGTCGCGCACGAGGCCGATGGGGCCACCGTCCAGCGCTTCGGGCGCGACGTGACCCACGCAGAATCCGTGCGTCCCACCACTGAATCGCCCGTCGGTGACGAGGGCGCAGTCGGCTCCCCGACCGACACCCTTCATGGCGCCCGTGATGGCGAGCATCTCGCGCATGCCCGGGCCGCCCTTGGGTCCTTCGTAACGAATGACGAGCACGGTGTTCGGCTGGATCTCGTTGGCCATGATGGCCACCATCGCTTGGTCCTCGCCGTCGAAGACGCGCGCAGTACCGCTGAAGCGGAGGTCGTCGATCCCCGCGACCTTCACGACCGCGCCCTTGGGCGCGAGCGATCCGCGCAAGACGGCGATGCCGCCCTGGACGTGGATGGGATGCTCGACGTCGTGCACGACGTCGCCGTCGGGGCGAGGCGCGTTGTACATCTCGAGGTTCTCGGCCATGGTCTTACCACTCACCGTCATTACGTCGCCGTGCAAGCGGTCGTTCTCCAAGAGGTGTTGGAGCACGACGGGCACTCCGCCGATGCGGTCGAGATCGCTCATGTGGTATTTGCCGTGGGGTTTCGTGTCGGCAATGTGCGGCACGCGCTTAGCAATCTTGTTGAAGTCGTCGAGCTCAAGTTCGACGCGCGCCTCGTGGGCGATAGCGAGGAGGTGCAACACGGCGTTCGTCGAACCGCCGAGCGCCATCACGATTGCGATCGCGTTCTCGAAGGCATTTTTGGTCATGATCTGGCGGGCGTTGATGCCCTGATCCAAGAGGTTGAGTACCGCCAGGCCCGAGTCGTACGCGTATTGATCGCGGCGGCCGTCGATCGAGGGCGCGGAGGCGCTGCCGAGCAGCGACATTCCGAGCGCTTCGCCGACGCTCGCCATGGTGTTGGCAGTGAACATTCCCGCGCAACTTCCCTCACCGGGACAGGCGGCACACTCGATGGCCTTTAACTCCTCGTCACTCATCGCGCCGACGGCGTTGGCCCCAACGGCCTCGAACACGGACGTAATATCGAGCGCTTGGCCGTTGAGATGTCCCGGCAGGATGGTGCCGCCGTAGAGAAAGACACTCGGCACGTCCACTCGCGCTGCGGCCATCAACATGCCCGGCAGCGACTTGTCACAACCCGCGAGCGTGACCATGGCGTCGAATCGCTCAGCGTGCATTACTACCTCGACGGAGTCGGCGATGACTTCGCGCGACACGAGCGAGGCGTGCATACCTTCGTGGCCCATCGAAATGCCGTCCGAGACGGCGATGGTCACAAATTCGAACGGCACGCCCCCGCCGTCACGAACCGCAACCTTGGTCCGTTTGGCCAAGCGATCGAGCGGCATGTTGCACGGCGTCACCTCGTTCCAACTGGACGCGACGCCGATCTGAGGTTTGGTCATGTCGTCGTCGGTCATTCCCATGGCGCGCAACATCGCGCGCGCGGGCGCGCGACCGTTGCCAAGTGTGACGGCAGAACTTCGAGGAGTGGGGTGGTTCGTCATGAGCAAAGTCTAAGAGGGGAGCAACCGAAGGTCGAAACGCTGGCCGGACTCGCCACGGCTCATCGTCAGACGCTGGTCAAAGGTGGTTGCGGATTCGCTAGGAAACGCCCGACGCGGTGACCACCGCAAGACTTACGCGCCTCACGAATACGCGCCGTCGGCTCGGTGTCGAATGGCCGTCACGTTGACCGTCCGAGCGTCACCATCGACCAGGTAGAGGACTTGGTAGTCACCGCGACGAGCCGAGTATGCAGGCGCTAACGACGCCCCGAGGGGAGTCCCCACGCCACGGGGATTGTCGAGCAAGACGCCATTGATGAACTCAAACGCGGCAGCGGCGATCTTTGTCGGGAATTGGTCGGTGAGGGCTTGCGCTGCCGGTTTCGCGACGAGCAGGCGGTAGCGAGTCTTACTAGTTGTTGACACGTCGGCCGGACTCATCCATGGCGAGGGCCAGCTGCTCGGCATCCAACGTTTCACCGGTGCTGATCGCCCGCTGGCCCTCGGCGTGCGAGCGAAGGAGGTTCGTCACAGAAAGGACGGCGATGGTCTCGCGCATCGCGTCGTAATCGTCCACACCGATCAGAACGGCGGCCCGACGGCCGTTCTTCGTGATTTCGGTTCGTTCGTGCGTGGTACTTGCTTCGTCGATCAGTTTCGAGAGATTGGCCCTGGCGTCCGCCACTGGAATCGTGTTCATGTACACAATTCTAGCGTTAATTATTTGAAATTAATCGTCGGCATCGCGCACGGCCATAAGCGGAAAGGTCAGCGCCGGCTTTGTAACTCAGCGATCACTGCCTTACCGTTGGCCTGACCTTTCGTGAGCTTCATGACCTGACCGATGAAGAACTGGGCCAGCTTCTCGTCGCCGTCGCGGTATCGGGCCCACTCGTCGGGGTACTGGAGTATGAGGGCAGCCACGGTCTCACCGAGAGAGTCCGAGGAGAGTTGCTCGAAACCTTTCGCTTTGGCGATTGCGCGAGGATCTCCCCCGTTGGCCAACAGCTCCAGTAAGACAGTCTTCGCTTGGGTCGCCGAGAGTTCGCCACTTTGTTCCATAGCCAACGTTGCAGTGAACGCGTCGGACGTCAGATTGGCGATGTCATCGATACCGGCCGCGAGTTCGTTCGCGGCACGCGCCAACGCCAACGAAGGCTCCGCGCCCGCGTCGATCGCGGCCAACACGATGTCGTCGAAACCCAGATCGACGACGACTTCTAAAGCGTCGAGTTGGGACGAGGTGGGACTGGAGAGTCGCGCCAACAAGGTGGCGCGCCGTTCCGCGGGCATCGCGCCCAGTCCGCTACGAATTCGTTCCTGCCAGGCCGTGTCGGGAACGAGGTCCACGAGATCGGGTTCGCGAAAGTAGCGGTAGTCCTCGGCCTCTTCCTTGGTACGCATAGTAGAAGTCTCACCGAGTTGTTCATCCCAGTGGCGCGTCTCTTGGCGGACTTTGCCGCCCCCTTCGATCAGGTCGACTTGACGAAGGGCCTCGTAGTCGATGGCGCGCTGCAAGCTACGCAGCGAGTTCAAGTTCTTGATCTCACAACGAGTGCCGAGAGGATCGCCCGGATTACGCACGGACACGTTCGCGTCGATGCGCATCGATCCCTCTTCCATTCGACCGTCCGACGCGCCCGTCGCGATCAAGATGCCGCGAAGCTCGGCGGCGTAGGTCCGGGCCTGGGCCGAACTTCGAATGTCCGGTCCCGAGACGATCTCGACCAAGGGCACGCCGGATCGGTTGTAGTCGACGAGCGAGCGGGCGGCCCCGTGGATGCGACCACTGCCCCCCAGGTGCGTCGATTTGCCGGTGTCCTCTTCGAGGTGGGCGCGCTCGATTGAAACCCGTGAACCGTCCGGCAAGTCGAGGTAGCCCCCGACGTTGATCGGCAGGTCGTACTGACTGATCTGGAAGTCCTTGGGCATATCGGGATAGAAATAGTTCTTGCGGTGAAACGTGGACGGCGAGATGGTGCTCTGGAGAGCGGTCCCGATCGCCATCGCCAATTCGACGGCGCGCACGTTCAGCACGGGCAACGAGCCGGGAAGCCCCAGGCAGACCGGGCAGACGAGGGTGTTCGGCGCGGCGCCGAAGGCGTTGGCACAACCACAAAACATCTTGGTGTTGGTCTTGAGTTCCGTGTGGACCTCGAGCCCCACCACCATCTCCCAGCCGTCGCGCAAGGTCATGGTCGACCGTCGGCGATCTCGAGGACGCGCGCCCCCGCGAACAGCTGCGCTTCGCTACGGCCCGGACCGAGCAGTTGCACGCCGATCGGGAGTCCCGCCTCGCCGGTGCCGAAGGGAATCGAGATCGCCGGCTCACCGGATAGGTTGCTCGGAATGGTGAAGACGTCCGACAGATACATCGCCATCGGGTCGGCGGTCTTCGATCCGAATTCGAAGGCGACCGACGGCGTCGTCGCACCGAGCAGCAAGTCGGCCTCGTGGTAGGCGCGGCGAAAAGCGTCGATCGTGAGTGTGCGGACCTTCAACGCCTGTCCGTAGTAGGCGTCGTAGTAGCCGGCCGAGAGCGCGTACGTGCCGAGCATGATGCGGCGCTTCACTTCCTCACCGAAGCCGGCGGTGCGTGTCGCTTCCATCATCGCGGTGACGTCGTCGGCGTTCACGCGTAACCCGTAACGCACACCGTCGAAACGCGCGAGGTTGCTCGAGGCCTCGGCCGGAGCGATCAAGTAGTACGCGCTCAATCCCAAACGAAATTCGGGCACCGAGAGCTCGACGATCGTGGCGCCGGCCTCCTTGAGCACTTCGACCGCGCGCTCGACTGCGGCCACGACATCCTCGTCCGCGCCGTCAATGAGGTCGCGAACCACGCCGACGCGCTTGCCCGCGACGCCGTCTTCGACGTGGGCGACCAACGACGGCGACGGCTCGGGGAGCGACGTCGAATCGAGTGGGTCGTGTCCCGCGATCACCTCGAGCGCCATCGCGGCGTCGGTGACGGTCTTGGTGAGCGGACCGATCTGGTCCAACGAGCTGGCGAAGGCGATGAGACCGTAACGAGAGACGAGCCCGTAGGTCGGCTTGACACCGATCAGTCCGCAGAGCGCGGCCGGTTGACGAATCGAGCCGCCGGTGTCGCTGCCGAGGGCGAGCGGCGTCATGTCGGCCGCCACCGCGGCGGCCGAGCCGCCGGACGATCCACCGGGAACTCGGGTCGTGTCGAGGGGATTCTTCGTGGGACCGAAGGCCGAGTTCTCGGTCGACGAGCCCATGGCGAACTCGTCGAGGTTGGTCTTGCCAACGGGCACGGCGCCAGCGAGCAACAGTCGATCGACGACCGTGGCGCTGTAGGGCGGGCGCCACCCCTCGAGGATCTTGGACGAACAGGTCGTGGGGATGTTCGTCTGACACAGGTTGTCCTTCAGGGCGACGGGCACCCCGGCGAGGGCTCCGACGTTCTCGCCACGTGCGACGCGCTCGTCGAGCGCGCTCGCCGCGGCCCGCGCGCCCTCTTCATCGACGTAGAGAAAGACGTTGAGCTCGTCGTTACGAGCCCGGATGCGCGCGAGCGACTCTTCGAGGACCGAGAGCGCGCTCGCGTCACCGTTTTGGACGTCGAGCGCCGTTTGACGAACGCTCTTCACGGCGCTTCGCCCAAGATGCGCGGCACGGCGAAACGCCCGTCTTCGGCATCGGGCGCCATGGCGATCACGACGTCGTGATCGAGACAGGCCCGCCGTTCGTCTTCGCGAACGACGTTGATCAGACCGAATGGATGCGCCGTGGGAATCACACCTTCGAGATCGAGCGCGTTCATATCACTGGCGTGGTCGAGGACCTGGCCCAGTTGCGCGGTGAACTTATCGAGTTCCGCGTCGCTCATCGTCAAGCGCGCCAACTTAGCGACGTGAGCGACGTCCTCACGACGGAGGCTCGCCATTACGCCAAGACCTTCGCGAGGAACTCCACGGTCGAACGCTCGACGAGTTCTTGGTCATTATCCAGCGTCGCGACGTGATACGACTCTTCAAGCCAGATTCGCTCAACGGGACCTGAGGAATTCTCGACGATTTCGTCACCGTTGTCGGGGGCGACGGTGTGGTCTTCGCGACTGGAGAGCAACAGGCTCGGCGCCGTGATCGATGACAGGTTGGCGTCGACGACCTCGACGCCCTCGATGACGCTCTGTAACGCGCGAAGCGGCCAGCCCTCATACTTCGCTTCGGTCGTGCCCTCTTTCTTGATGTCCGAACCTGCGTCGGTCGCGAGCACCTCGAGACCGGAATCGATCAAGTCCTGAAGTCCCTGCTCCATTTCGGCCCCGGGACCCTTGAACATCGGATTAATGAAGACGCACCCCGCAACCGACGGCCGCTGTTCGGCGATCAACGCCGTGAGTCCGCCACCGACCGAGAGACCGACGACGGCGACCTTGTCACATCGTTCGGCCAAGTCGTCGTAGGCCCCCAGCGCGACCTCGACGAAGTCGGGCCAGCGCCACGGCACCAGGTCCTCGAGTGACGTGCCGTGGCCGGGAAGTCGAGGTAATTCCACGCTGTAGCCAGCCTTCGCGCAGCGTTCGGCCAGGGGGCGCATGGAATACGGATTCCCGGTGAATCCGTGCAAAACGAGAACTCCCATCGAGCTTCCGGGGGAGGAAAAAGGTTCACAGCCGGGCATAATCTCGTCGGTCATAGGTCCAAAGCCTACCGGTCAGATACGAGCGCCTTCTTCGTGCGCTCACGCGGAATCGATCGCATGAAGAGCGAGGCGAACAGTGCGAGCGCGCCGACACACGCGCCGATGAGGAACGGCAAATGGAAGGTATCCAGTAACGCCGGACCGGGCTTGGCGTGCATCAGTCCGCGACGACGGACCAACGCCTGCTGCACGGTCTCGAGCACCTGGATACCGGCCACTTCGCCAACTTGCATCGCGAGCATCTGGGCGGCCGACATGACGCCGAACTCATTCGCCTTCACTTCATTGGCCATCACCGAGCTCGACGANNAGCGCGAGCGACGCCGTGAGGAACGTCGCGCCGGCGATAGCGCTCACGCGTTCACCGATACGAACGGCCACGTAGCCGGCGATGGGCGAACAGAGGGAGAACGTTATCGGTCGAGCGATCGCCAGCGCGCCGACGTGCGGGATCGAGTAGCCGTAGCCCTGTTCCATGAGGAGAGGAAAGAGGAAGAACGCACCGAAATAGGCGAAGTTCGCCGCACCGCGAAGGACCATCGGCATGACGAAGTTTCTTCGATGGAAATACTCGGCCGGAATGAGCGGATGCTGCGCCGTTCGAATTCGATGGACGAACGCGCCCGTCATCAACACCGAGAGAACGAACGTGCCGACGCACCACACACTGGTCCACCCGACGCTCGGACCGATTGAGAGTCCGAGCATGACGGCCATCACGGCAATCGAGAGCGACCAACTGCCAATCCAGTCCATCTCCTTGAACTCGCGTCGCGCCCGCGCCTTCTCCTCGGCCTCTTCGTGGTCGAGTCCTCGGCGCTTCGGCAGCACGATCGACACGACGCACAAGGCGGCAACGATGAGGACCAACTGGAACCAGAAGAGGGCGCGCCATCCGAAGGCCGCGATGATCGGCGCGCCGAGCGACACGCCGATGACCGGTCCCCCGGCACCCACGAGACTCCACCAGCCCATGGCTTTCACGCGTTCCTCGCGTCCGAAGACCGAGTTGATCAAGGCCCCCGATGCGGTGCCCGTCGCGGCGCCCTGCACGCCGTCCAGCGTTCGCGCGAACAACAACATGTCGACGTTGTGCGCGAGCGCGGTCAAGAGCGCCGAGACGATCGCCCCCAAGAGTCCGAAGAGGTAGAGACGTCGGTGCCCGTAGATGTCGNNGCGAACAGTCCGGCCAACAGGGACCACAACACCCACCACTGGTAGCGCGACGAGCCCTCGGCACGCGCCTGCGCGCGGTGGCGTAAGAGTGCGAACCAGTTGAGGTCGCTACCCGCTTCGGTGCCGAGCGCACCGAAGGCCTCCGCACCTGGATCGGTGCGTGCGTTCAGCAGACCGTCGGCGTCCTCGCGGTCGACGTGCGCCCCGCGGCGCTCCTCGCTCACAGCAAGAGCGTGGGCAGTTGCTCGGCCAGTTCGGCCACCGACCAGCGATCGTTCTTCTCGAGCGTCGCGGTCATCGTCCAGTTCTGAAACNNTCGCACGGTACCGCCCTGGACGAAGAAGACCTGACCGGTGATGTCGCAGTCCTCCATCGCCAGGCTCGCGACCAACGGCGAGACGTTGGCGGGGTCCCAGGTGTCAAAGACCGACGCGTCCGTGGGCGCGACGACGTGATCCGAGAGACCGGGCGTCGACTCGGTCATTCGCGTTCGCGCGGCGGGGGCAATCGCGTTGGCGCGCACGCCGTAGC
>PLNQ01000123.1 GCA_003141815.1 Acidimicrobiaceae bacterium
CGCTCACCCCTTGAAACCGCCCGACTCAATCGCGCTTATCGCTTTTAGCGAACGGATCGGACTTGTCCTTCTTCTTGCGAGCGCTCGTAATCGCCCGACGAACAGCCTCGACGTCCGACGTCGCTTGATAGTGGCGTCCGCGCTTCTCACCCACCGCCTCGAGGAGTCCGCCTTCGGCCAATTGGCGAAGATCTCGACTGGCGGTGGCCTCAGTGATTTCTTCGAGGGACGTCTGTTCGAGTGCGGCTCGATACGTGGCACTTCGAACTCGAAGACCCAGCGACGCATCGAAGAGAGCAACCACGCTGCGATCGGGCAGTCCTCGCGACGCGACCATCTTCTCGAGGTGGTCCCAGATGAGTTCATTCTCGCTCACCCGTTGCTTGAGGGTCTGGGCCTGGCGGAGGTGCGCGGTCAGCATGAAGCGGACCCAGGGACGAGTATCGCGTTCGGGTCGATAGGAACCTGTGGCGACGTTCGAGAGCACCTCGACGTAGGCCTGAGTGTTTCGACCGAGATACTCCTCGACGCTGCCGAAGGTGGGGGTGAGAACACCTTGTCTCGCAAGAACGAGAGTGTGAAGACATCGTCCCATTCTTCCGTTGCGACTTTCAAAGGGCTGGATCATGACGAGATTGAGGTGCGCGATGGCGGCGCGGACTAACGCTGGCGATCCGTCCGAAGTTTGCAGTGAACTCACGAACTCATCCATCAACGCTGGCACGTCACCCGCGTCGGGTCCCACGTACTGCATCTCGACGTGGCCCGCGTTCGGTAGGGAGGCGGGACCCACACGCCAACGACCGGGACGACTCTTCACGTCGTAACTTCCCATCATGAAGTGAAGGGCCTTCAAGAGCTGACCCGAATAGGCAAAGTCGTCGTCACTCGATACGTGCGACACGTACGTCAACGCGTCGCCGTAACCCTTGAGGGCGAGGCGCGTCTCGTCGTCGGCGTCGATCGGAAGTTCTCCAAGATCAATCGCGGTGGTGTCATCGAGGAGGACGCTGAACCCGTCAATGGCGCCAGAACCTTGAATGGCTCGCGCGAACTGGATTCTCGCCAACGACTCGGACCAACGTCGTGTCTCTCTGAGGCGCAGACGAAGACTCGCGCTCAGTTCTCCGATTCTTGCGAGAACCGCTATCTCTTCATCATCGAGTGGTGGTGCCTGAAATACCATCAGATGTCCCCGTTAGCGTTCGTTTTCATGACCGATTGTAATCAACATTCCATCGAAACGCAGGTATTGCCAGACGTTTCGTGACATGAAGCAGCCTCAAACAATGTGGTGCAACGATTAATACGGTCCGGCGCCTCGCTCGTTTTCGTCGCTGAGCATCACGTTCGACGAGGGCCGCTGTCGAAACTAATGACGTTGAGCGCTCGCTCGACAAGATCCGATACTTATCGTCATGCGCGTCGGCGTGAAGGGCCGCTCACGTTCGACGTCACGTCGAACGGGCTCGATTCATCTGAGTCTTACGGCGAAGGTATCAACGAGCGACCGTGGACGCCGTCACTCGTTGCGAGAGCGCACGCCCTGACTGTGACGACGGACAACATCGAACTGTACTTCGATCAATGGATCGAACTTCGGGCTCGACGTCAGGTGACCAACGCGTCATCGACTCGAGTGAAGTTCGAACATGTCCGCGCGACGACAACGTCACTACGTTGCGACAGTGTGATCACCTTCGACGTCATAAGTAATTCTTATTCTTTGACACTCTGAGTGACGTCGCAATCACAATTTGCATTGACAAAAATGTCGCAACGGAATCACACTCCACCAATTTCACGGTCCTTTGGTGTACTTTTGCTTTCGTCGGTAGGGCGATTTTTTCGCAATCCATTTTCTCTACATCCAAAATAGATTACGTAATAGAAGTTATTTCCTAGAGCAAATGCGGGGTGATTGTGGCTTTCAAGAAGAAGAACCGAAGTGAGGATGTTCTCGACAACGGCCCCAAAGGTGGGGCCGTGGGAGTTCTCACTGACGTTAGTCCACAGGGTGAAAATATTGGTGGACAGTCTCGACCCTCAAGCGAGTCGTTGAACGCGAAGACAATCGATCCCGGTGCCTCGTCCGAGGTGCGCCAGGTCCGCCTCGGCGAGGTCCTCATCAGTTCGAATCTCATCACCGAGGCTCAACTCGATCAGGCCCTCGAAATGCAACGCGACGCCGGGGGCCGACTCGGCGAGGTTCTTGTGAGCCTCGGCGCTCTCAGCGAACAGTCCCTTGCGCACGCTCTGGCGAACTTCTTTGGTTTCGAAGTGGCGAACCTTCGTCGCGACGTCTTCGACCCCGAGGTACTGACGCTCATCCCTGAAAGCGTTGCCCGAGAGACCGTGTCCTTTCCGGTCCGTTTGGAAGGCGACAATCTCTATATTGCGGTCGCCGAACCAAGCGACGAACTTCGGGTTCGACTCAGCCAAGCCAGTGGCAAACCTGTTCAGCTGCTCATCGCCCCCCTTGGTGACATTCGTTGGGCCATCGATAGCAGTTACCACGCACTCGGCAGCGTGGACAAGTTGGTCCAGGCCTTTCAGTCCGTCGAGGGATCTCGTAAACGAAACACGGAACCAGCCGGGCCGCTCATCGTCGCCGATGACGCGCCGGTCGTTCAGGTCGTCGACCGTATTCTCACGCAGGCCATGCGCGACCGCGCGTCGGACGTGCACATCGAGCCCGCCGACGACATCGTGCGCGTGCGCTTTCGCATCGACGGCGCCCTCAAGGAAGTCCTGCAGCTGCCCGCGACGATTGGACCAGGCCTCGTCAGTCGTATCAAGGTCATGGCGAACATGAACATCGTCGAACGACGTCGCCCGCAAGACGGCCAACTCACGATCATGATCGACGGGAAAGAGGTCGACGTGCGCGTCGCCACGACCGCCACCATCATGGGCGAGAGCTGCGTCATGCGACTGCTCGACAAGACGCGCTCGGTGCTTCGACTCAACGACCTCGGAATGCCCGTAAAGACGCACGCGGCGTATTCAAAGATCGTGCGTTCGCCCTTCGGCATGGTGCTGTGCGCCGGTCCGACGGGTAGTGGGAAGACGACGACCCTCTACGCGACCTTGAGTGAGGTGAACAATCCCACGATCAACGTCATGACCATTGAGGACCCCGTCGAGTACATCTTTCCCACGATCAACCAGATCCAGACGAACGAGCAGGCGGGCCTGACTTTCGCCACCGGGCTTCGATCCATCCTTCGCCAGGACCCCGACGTCATCTTGGTGGGTGAGATCCGAGACGTCGAGACGACCCGCGTCGCGGTGCAGTCCGCGCTCACCGGCCACTTCGTCGTCTCCTCCCTTCACGCCACCGACTCAGTGTCGGCGTTGCACCGTTTCCTCGACATGGGTATCGAGTCGTTCCTTATCGCGTCGTCCATCCTCGCGGTCGTGGGTCAACGTCTCCTCCGACGAATCTGCCCTTCGTGCAAGACGACCTATACCCCGTCCGACGAGGAAATGATCTTCTATCAAGAAGGTGGCGGAACACCGAAGGAGACCTTCTATATCGGTATGGGTTGCAACTTCTGCTCGAACACCGGTTACAAGGACCGCATTGGTGTCTACGAGCTTCTCATCATGACCCCCGAGTTGCGCCGCCTCATCGTCGGTTGGGCAACCCAAGAGGAGTTACGCAATATGGCCGTGAAGCAGGGAATGAGCACCCTTCGCCAAGAGGCAATCAACTTGGTGACTCAGGACGTCACCTCCATTGCCGAGGTCATCAGGAGCATGTACACACTATGAGCAAGGACAAGACACTCACTGACTACCGCTACAAAGCGTTAGACGAATCCGGTAAGCAGGTGTCGGGCACCGAAAGCGCGGCCTCGACGGGCGCCGCGCACGTGGCCCTGTTGGCTCGCGGACTGCAGCCCCTCGAGGTCAGTGCTCGCAAGAGCTTGATGAAATTCGAGATCACTCAGAAGAAGGTGCCTCGCAAGGACCTGACCAACTTCACGCGTCAGTTGGCGGTCTTCATGCGCGCCGGTATTCCAATCATGGAAGCACTCGAGGTCATCACCGAAGAGACACAAAACAAGATGCTGAAGGTTGTTCTCCTTGAAATGGTGGACAGTCTTCGTGCCGGTGACACTTTCGCCGCGGCCGCGGCCATCCACCCAGAGGCGTTTCCCAACTTCTACGTAGGAATTCTCGAGTCCGCTGAGTTGACCGGAAGCCTCGACATCGTGCTTAACCAGCTCGCCGACTACATTGATCGCGACACCAAGGCCCGCGGCAAGGTGTCGGCGGCCCTCATCTACCCCTCGGTCGTCGCGTGCATGTCGGTAGTGACGGTGGTGGTCCTCGCGGTGTTCGTTATGCCGCGCTTCGAGGTCTTTTTCAAGAGCCTCAACGCCAAGCTCCCCCTGATGACGCGCCTCCTATTGACCGTGACGTCGTTCATAGGTAAGGACTGGTACCTCGAACTCGCCTTCGTAATCATTGTCGTGGGTGGCTTCATGTCGATGCGCCGTTCCGACAAAGGTCGCGACATCCTCGATTCGTGGATACTGAAGCTCCCCGTCGTTGGTGACCTCACCGAGACCGCCATCATCGAACGGGTCTGTCGAGTCCTCGCGTCGATGCTTCGAGCGGGCGTCGACCTCCCGCGCTCGATGGCCGTGACGGCGGAGTCCGCGAACAACGCCGTCTACAAGAAGGCCCTCGAGGGCGTTCGTGAAGCGATGATGCAGGGCCAGGGCTTATCTGGACCTATCAACTTGACCGAACTGTTCCCGGCGGCCGCTCGCCAGATGTTTCGCGTCGGTGAGGAGACCGGAACGCTCGATCAGCAACTCGAGGTCGCCGCGGCGTACTACAACCGCGAGCTGGAGACGAAGTTAGAGCGGGCCACGGCCCTCTTTGAGCCAGCAATCATCATTTTCATGGGTGTTGTCGTCGGATTCGTGGCGGTGGCCCTTATCTCCGCGATGTACGGCATCTACAACCAGGTTCAAGTTGGATGAGCACTGAAAAGCTCCAGCGCAGTGTGAAGGGGCCGATTGGTCGCGGAAACACCGGCCGGATCTCCAGTAGTTGGCGTCAACGCGGCCAAAACCCCGACGATGGTTTCACGTTGGTGGAACTTCTCATCGTCGTAACGATTCTTCCTATGATCGTCGGCGCTCTCTCGCTCGGCCTTGTTTCGATCCTGTCCTTACAGTCGGGTGTCGCGAACCGACTCGCCAACACCTCGGACTCCCAAGTCGTGTCGGCAAGTTATCAAAACGACATTCAGGCCGCCGCCTACGTCACGACCGCTGCGACGAGCACACCCCAGTGTGGCGCAGGAACCGGGACTCAACTCCTAGGTCTGGAGTCGAACCTCAATCAAACAACGGGCGTGTTCCAGACGACTATCTCGTACGTGACTATTACCAATACGGGTGGCACGACACCCACGTACTCGCTCGAGCGACTCTTCTGCGATAACGGTTCCTACGTGCCTTCGAGTACGACAACACTTTCCTACAATCTTCAGAGCAGCCAGTCCATACCGGCCATCAGTTGCGTAACGAGCGCAAGCAGCCTTCTTTGTTCACAGAGTCTCGCCGCACAGCAGTGGATTTCCGCACAGAACATCGCGGACGTCACTTTTACCGTCGCTGAGCCAGAGCCTGGTCACCATAACAGCAGCCCCTCGTGTGCTACAAACAGTTTCTGTTACTCACTTACTGGAAGCCCCGTAGCGAGCGCCTCGACGACGAATAACGGTTCGCCCTTCACGGCCAATACCACGACGAGTTGTCGCTTTGCGAGTCCCGACACCGGGGCGTACTCGAACTCGCTCTGTTTTGTGAATTTCGCCTTTCTTAAGGGCGCCGCCTTGGCTCAAGCCACGGGTGGGGGTTGTCTCGAGTTGTCGGTCAGCCTGCCGGGTAACTACACCATGTATTTCTGCTTACAGATCACCGGAGCGACGATTCTCCCGTGGTACTTGCCAACCTGGCCCGGTGCCTTCCTTGGAAACAGCATTAACGGGGTCCCTTTCTACACGGGTATCGCCGGAGACCCTGCTCTCTACCAGCGAGTGACGAACTCGATTGACACGATCTCCTTCACCAATATCTCCGTCGTCAGCCCCAGTGGCGTATTGGCGACGGGGTGGGAGGCCGTCAGCGCCGACGCCGAATCCACGGACCTCGATGAGTCCATTCAGTGGACTTCAGACAAGCCGTTGTACTGGATCCCTAACGGCGAGCCCGTCGACATCACCGACAACTCGCCCGTTGGCAACGCCTGTCAGACCGGGGCTTATCTCACCGGCAACGGTACGACCACCATTCGGTGCTACGGAGGAAAGACGGGCGTTGACAACTCCGTTGGGACCAAAACCGGCACGACCATGGTCGAAGCGACGGCACCGTCACGAATGACCGTAACGCTGACGGGCTCCGGTCTCGAAGCGATGACGTTTGGACTCTTGGTGTCATGAGTTCCGCAACCTTCCCCCTTACTCCAGGAACGCCGGATGTTGGAGTTCTCGCGCTCAAAGTCCCGTCGAGCGCAGGCGGCACGTGGGATGCGCAGGGGTCAATGTCACGTATCAAAACTGTCGTGCGTTCTTCTCATCGCCCATCGACCGGAGTTTTTGTCCGATGAGCCTTACTCCCCGTACGCCGGACAGCGAGAACAGATGGCCCGAAACGTCAGATCGCTCGCGACGTTCCGAAGCTGGCGACACCCTCGTCGAGGTGCTTCTCGCCCTCGTCGTACTCGGATTGGCGTCAGTGGCGCTCATCATCGCCTTTTCAACGTCAATCTCGGCGAGTTCCCTTCACCGACGTCTGGCGTCGGCCGATATCGTGCTCAACAGCTCTTCCCAACAGGCCATCGCCGGAATCGGCTCGCAGCTGACGCTCTTCACTTCGTGCGTGACGCTCACCACGACCACCACCACTATCAATACTTTCATCGCGTCTGCCGGTATCAGCGTTGCTGCTAACTACAGCTCTCAGTTCAGCGCGACGATTACGAACGTTCAGTACTGGAACGCAAGTACTTCCGGCTTTGACACGACCTGCAGGACCGACGTTCCGGAGGAGATTACCGTCACGGTGACTGACGCCAAGGGCCACCAGTACATCAATCAGTTCGTCGTGGACTACCCCTTGGCGAGCGCCACCTCGTCCACGAACGTGGGGCCGGGGACCAAACTCGTCTGGACGACAGAGCCCTCGAGTTCAGCATCCTCGGGGGCTGCTTTCTCCACCCAGCCGGTCTTGGAGGTGCAGAACGCGCTCGGTCAGCCCGTTACCACTGACTACTCTCCGGTGATCATTTCGATAGTCTCGGGATCGAATGGGGCGCTGTCGAGTTGTTCGGGCAACGAAAATTCGGGGTACGTAGCGTTCACCGGTTGTTCGATCAGCCTTACCGGCGGCGCCACCTCAGGAACGTACACGTTGCAGGCCGTCGACGGATCCCTCACCTCGCCGGTGAGCACTTCCATTTCCCTTTCCGGCGCAACCCAGCCCTACCTGGTCTTCACCAGGCAACCGGCAGCTGGCAAGTCTGGGAGTGGTTTCTCCACCCAGCCGGTACTGAAGGTCGAGCAAAATGGTTCGCCGATTATCTGGAGTGGCTCAATCACTCTCACCTCGTCCGGCGGCGTGCTCGCGGGATGTTCGGGGCTTTCCACGACGACCGGCGTTTTTAACGTGGCGGGCTGCACGTTCCAGGGTGGCTACATCTACGACCCGGTTTCTCAGACGTACGCGGCAATCCCCTACACCCTCTACGCCTCCGGGTCGGGATTAACCTCGGCCACCAGTAGCGCCTTCACCGTGACGGGGGCCGGGACCGCCAGTCAGTTGGTCTTCACGACACAGCCGAGCGGTATCTCGGCGGGAAGCGCGACTACGGCATTCTCGACCCAACCGGTCGTAACCGTCGAGGACGCCTTTGGCAACATCGTGACCAATTACAACACCAGTGTGTCAATGGCGATCAGCGCGGGTCAAACAAAGCACGGCTGCAATTCAGTCACTCCGAATAATGGCGTAGCCACGTTCTCCAATTGTGCGGGCAGCGCGTATGCGACGGGTGTCACGTTAACTGCGTCCAGTACTTCACTACCGAACGTGAAGAGCGCCTCGTTCAACATCACGGGTCTTGCCACAAAACTCATGTTCACGACCCAACCAGTCGCTGGCGTTTCGGGCGCGACCTTTGGCTTCCAGCCCGTGGTGACGATCTACGACTCGAATGGCTACGTCGTGACGGCATCAACAACGGCGATCACACTCACCTCTTCCGGAGGAGCGTTGGCGCTCTGCACAGGTCTGACGCCGGTGAACGGCGTCGTCACCGTTTCGACGTGCACGTTCGCCGGCATCGTCGGGACGAACTACACCCTCACCGCGAAGCAGGGATTGCTTTCGGTCACAAGTGCCACCTTCTCGCCCACCGGACCGGGCTCCGCCACGCAACTGGCCTTTACGACCCAGCCCGTCGCCGGCGCGTCACAGTCGCCCTTTACGACGCAACCGGTGATAAAGGTCGAGGACTCGGCCGGCAACATCGTGATCTCGGACAATGAAACGATTACGTTGACCGCTTCTGGGGGCGTTCTCTCTGGGTGCTCCAACCTGAGCGCCGTCACCGGTGTCGTCGACGTAGCGAACTGCGTCTTTCAAGGTGTCGTGGGTACGAACTACCAACTGACGGCATCCACCGTCACGGGCAACCTCGCGTCAGCGACCAGTGCGAACTTCTGGCCCTCGAGCGCCGGGCCGGCGAGCCAGGTCGTCTTGACCGGTTGCTCGGCAGCCATCACGTGGCCCAACACCTGCCTCGCCACCGCCGTAGCTGAGGACATTGAGGGTAACACCGAAACTTCGTACAACTCGGCAATCACCTTCAGCCAAGTTTCGAGTACCGGTGGCACAGTCTCAGGTCTCGGCCCCGTCACCGCCGTCGCCGGAAACGCCAGCGACACGCTCACCACCACGAACGTTGGGACACTGACGATCGCTGCCACCGGTGACGGCTTCACCTCGAATCCCGTCACCATCACTATCGTTGGCGCGCTCCAGACGGTGGCGTTCTACACCAACGCCGGCTACGCCACCACGACCACCAGCGGCTCGACGACCTACAACCCCTCGGTTACGTACCAAGTCTTCGCCAAGGGCAGCCAGAACGGTACGATTACCTTCACTTCGACGACAACCAGCGTTTGCACTATCAACGCCGCCACGGGCGTCGTCACGACCGTGGCGGCCGGAACGTGCAACCTCACTGCCGCCGCAGGAGCGATTGGCAACTACGCCGCGAGCAGCACCACACCCTTTACCTTGACGATCAACCAGGCGCCGGCGCTCACCGTCACCGCGCAGTCCCAAACCTTGACCTACTCCGGTGGTTCGGCCCCCACCGACACGTCGGCAGTGACGGGTTTCGTTAATGGCGATACGGCGACGGTGACCGGCGCCACGTACACCTACGCCAGCACAAGCGGACCGGCGTACGGACCCTCAACGACGCGCCCGACGCACGCTGGCACCTACTCTGTGACGCCGAGCGGCGGGACACTCAATATCACGGGGAATGGAGTATCTTCCGACTACACCTCGCCAAATATCTACGTCGCGGGTACGTTGACGATTAACCCGGCGCCGGCCCTCAAGGTCGTTGCAGTGAGTCAGACATTGATGTTCACTGGTAGTCAGGCCGTTGGCGACACGTCGAGCGTCGTTGGTCTCGTTGGAAGCGACGCGGCATCGACGACTGGCGTCTTGTATCACTATGACAGCACCGGTTCAACCCCCGCCTGGTCGTCTTCCACTCCTCCGAGCGCCGTCGGCAGCTACACGGTGACGCCCAGGGGCGGGACGCTCAGCGTTACGGCGCCAGCTTTGTCAGCCGACTACAACGCGCCCAATACCTACGGCACGGGTACGTTGACGATCACTAAGCCCGTGTTGACGATCACGGCTGCGAATCAAAATGTGACCTACTCCGGTGGTTCGGCCCCCACCGACACGTCGACAGTGACGGGTTTCGTTAATGGCGACACGGCGACGTTGACCGGCGTCACGTACACATACGCCAGCACAAGCGGACCGGCGTACGGACCCTCAACGACGCGCCCGACGCACGCTGGCACCTACTCTGTGACGCCGAGCGGCGCCACGCTCAGCTTCACTCCGTCAAGTAGCTCGTCGACCTACGTGTCGCCCTATACCTACGTCGCGGGTACCTTGACGATTAACCCGGCGCCGGCGCTCACCGTCACCGCGCAACCCCAGACGTTGAACTACACCGGCAATCCAGCAGTTGCCGACACGACGAACGTCACCGGTGCCCTTCCGGGCGACGCGGCGACGGTGACCGGAGCCACCTACACCTACGCCAGCACAAGCGGACCGGCGTACGGACCCTCAACGACGCGCCCGACGCACGCTGGCACCTACTCTGTGACGCCGAGCGGCGGGACACTCAATATCACGGGGAATGGAGTATCTTCCGACTACACCTCGCCAAATATCTACGTCGCGGGTACGTTGACGATTAACCCGGCGCCGGCCCTCAAGGTCGTTGCAGTGAGTCAGACATTGATGTTCACCAATAGCCAAGCGGTTGCCGACGCGTCGAAAGTCGTTGGCCTCGTTGGAACCGACGCGGCGTCGGCGACCGGCGTCTCGTACTTCTATACCGGCTCGGGCTATTCGTCCGCCACTCCTCCGTCTGCCGTCGGCAGCTACACGGTGACGCCGAGCCTCGGGACGCTCAGCGTCACGGCGCCGGCTCTGTCAACCGACTACAACTCGCCCAATACCTACGGCACGGGTACGTTGACGATCATTAGTGAAACCGAACTGACTCACGCCACGTGGAGTGGATCGTCCTCGTCCGTGTCGACCCCCTCCTTCACCGCGGTTGCGAATGCACCAGTGCTCGTCCTCGTCTCCTACGACCACAACGGCGGTGCCAGGACCTGCAATCCCACGCTGACGGTGACGGGCGGGGTGCTCAATACTTCGTCGTTGGTACCTGGCTCTGCGACCACCTGGAACACGAATAAGGGCCCCACCAGTTATATGTGCGTCTACAGGGCGCTCGGCGGCGGAACTGGAGTCGTGACGGTCGGATTTAGCGGCGGGAGCGGCAGCATAGACAACGCGTCGATCCAGGTCGTGCAGTTCCAAGGCGACAACGCTGCCCAGTTCGGTTTGGTCCAGACCCTCAACAACGACTCCTCTTCAAAGAGTTCTTCACCCTCTTTCACGCTCAGCAGCACTCCGACGTCGCCAAACCCCGAGGTTCTCTTTGGAGATTCGTTGGGGACCACGTGGACAACGGTGCCGAGCGGATTTACGAGCCTCACTGCCGACTCAACCTCTGCCTTCACGCCCGCCGTGTACATCGGCGGTCCCGCCGCGACGGCGATCACCGGCACTCTCCAGTCGCCCGACTACTGGGGCACCATGGGTATCGAGGTCACTCCCTAATGAGCCGTCCGACGTTAAGAATGAATAATGAAACGTATCGGGCGAGGAGATGAACTCGTGAGTCCAATAGTCGCGAATGGGTCTCTCACGGCTCGACGGGGCCGACGGTCCTCATCTCGTCGAAGGGGTACTGAATTACGAACGGACGCCGGGGCCGTCATCATCCTGGCGCTGGTCTACATCGTTTCGATCTCACTTGTCGTGGGGGCGCTCGCCGACTGGGCGATGAACGACCTCAACAACACGACGAAGTTTCAGTCGGCCAGTTCTCTCGACTACGCGGTTACTAGTGCAGTCCAGGTGGCCATCCAGAGCATTCGCTATACCCCCCTCATGTCCCAGACCGCGTCGCCAGCGATCGGAGAGTGTTGGGTGCCGCCGAGTGGCCTCCTCGTGTCGCAGGTGTCGACGGTCAACAATGAGACCGTGGCAGTCTGGTGTACGACTGTGCAGAACCTCGCCAGCGCTGCAACGCGCGTCGTCACCTTTTACGCCTGCGAGAGTTCCTTGTCGTCTAGTTCCACGTCGACCCAGGTCTCACAAGCCGCTACCTCGTGCGCAGGCCCCAAGGGCGACTTACTCACTGCCGTGGTCACCTTCGACGACTACCCGCCGGGCGGCAGTTCGCCGCTCTCGACGACCTGTACCGCTGGCCAGTGCGGGCAAGGCGCTACCACCAACCAGTGGGTGTGGACGTCCTCTTAACTCGGCTCCGCTTTGCCGCCCTTTGTTATCCCGCATCCTCCAACGACGATGGTTTCGTACTGTTCGCTTGCGTGGCGCTCAGGCCATTGACGCAATCGTGGTAACGGCCGCCGGTGGTTCGAGAATCGGTTCGGCACTGTATGCGATGACGAAACGGCTAGTCGGATTCCACGCGATGGGAGGGCCCATACGGCAAGCAACATGTCTCAGAGTGATGCTTGAAGAGAGCGACCGACAACTGTAAGGCGAAACGCTATCGAGTTTCGAGAGACGCCGGACGAGTCGAAGTCGAAGCCTCGGGGCTCTTTCGCTCACTTATCGTTGGCTCATGAGAGTAGGCCGCCAAGCATGAACTGAATTCCCCGTCGCCAGCAGCACCCTCGCGATCGGCGTTGCCGTCTCCGTGGTCGAGGGCAACAATGCCGGGATCCGCGACGCGATTGCCAACGTGACGGCGCCGTGGCTACTGATTGGTTCCCTCGGTGGTGCCGTCGCGCGACGTCGACGGGACCCGGTTGGCGC
The DNA here is from genome assembly GCA_003141815.1 of Acidimicrobiaceae bacterium. GTDB lineage: Bacteria > Actinomycetota > Acidimicrobiia > Acidimicrobiales > RAAP-2 > RAAP-2. Next base: position 12,717 of record PLNQ01000123.1, read on the forward strand.
AATGAAGGGAACTGCGGCGACCCTCATCGCGTTGGTCGGCTTCTACGTTACAAACTGCTTCGTCCGGGAACCCGGACCACCACTCCTGGTTGACCGAACCCCGCTTGATGGTCGTCGGCGGGAAGCGCTCCATCATTTTCTGGCTCGTGAGTGGACCTATGTTCGGCACGCCTGGCGTTTGGTGGGCGCACACGGTGTCCATCGTCCCGGCCCTGATCGTTGGATCTTTTTTTGATGTCGAATCAGGCATCCAGCTAGGTCAGGGCGGTGGCGAGAACTTTGGCAATCCCTCATTTATCAAGGAAGTTGAACTGGCGGTAGACATTTCGTAGACCATTGCTACCTTCAGGTGAAGGAAACTGAGAACGTCCACGGGCTAAACCTCGTAAGTGATGACGCCGCCAACCTTACAAACCGAAAGCGCCCCCGACACGCTTGACGGAGATCAGGGGTGGATAACCATCGCCAGCGACTCTGACCCCGCGTGAAATCCGACGAGTTCCTTTTGTCATCGCACACAACGCCAGAGGGTCGCTTCCTCCACTCGATAGATCTCACGTGTCGGGCGTTGGATTCATAATGGAGAAAGCTCCATGATTTCGAATATCAACGCGTCTAGACCCACCATCGAAAAAACACTTTCTAACTTTTCACTTTTCGAAGAACGAGAGAAGTGCTTTTGGTGCTTTTTAGCTTTCACAACGGCTACACAATTCATTCCGTGTCGACCTTGGCACCATTCATCAGGAATTACGATACGAAATTTCTGACGAAGTTGTTCGGAATGTGTTTTAGTCAGTCAAACATCGTCGTCTACAATTTGCAATAACCGTTTGAAATATACAGATCGGTGAGAAACTGGGAGTCCTCGAGTGTCGGTTCACCCACTAGGAAATAAGGGAGTAAGTATATGATTTCAACCTACCAACGGCTAAAGCGCCGTAAGGATGCTGGGGAGATCGACGGTTTCACCTTGATCGAGCTTCTCATCGTCATCGTGGTGCTCGGTATTTTGGCTGCCGTTGTCATCTTCGCCCTGGGTGGTATCACGGGCAAGAGCCAGCTCGCGGCCTGCCAGGCCGACGGTGCGACGCTTTCAACGGCGATCGCGGCGTTCCACTCACAGAATCCGAACGTCACGCCCTCACAGACGGCTTTGACTGCAACAACTTCAACGAAGAGCCTCGGCGGTCCCTACATCCAGTCCTGGCCTAACGCCACGAGTTACGTCTACGTACTTGTCCCGGGAACGTCCCCAAGTACCAACGCTACTTTGACCGTGGCAACTAAGACCGGGACGACGACGGGGACGGCCGTTGCTTACACGGGTCCTGCATCATGCGGTGTCAGTCCTGGCATCGGACTTTAGTTAAGTCCCAGCCTTTTGCCACCCGAAGCGCCCGGCCACGACGCTAGGCGCTTCGGGTGGTTTTTTGCATGAAATGGAGTGTTGGTGAGCGAAAACCAGTCCGCAACGATCGACCCGTGGCTTCAGGCTCTCTGGGACCAAGGCGGCACGGACCTCCTTCTTTCGGGAGGATCGCAGCCTCGGATTCGCGTAACGGGACGACTCCAGCCCCTCACTGATGCCCGAGTTTTGTCGGGTGAGGAAATTAAAGTGGTCGCGCTGTCACTTCTGACCCCGAGCCAGAAGGAGACCTTTCAAGAATTCCTCGACGTCGACTTCTCGTTCTCCTGGGGTGATCGCGCACGAATTCGTGGGAGCGTCTTTACGCAGCGTGGTCAAACGGCGCTTGCGCTGCGCATCATTCCCACGAAAATTCCAAGTTTCGAAGAACTTGGCTTGCCGTGGGCCGCGAACTGGGTCGCCGAACAGCCCCGCGGATTCGTCCTCGTCACGGGACCAACTGGTTCCGGCAAGTCGACCACGTTGGCTGCAATCGTCAACCGGATCAACGAGACCCGCGCGTGTCACATCTTGACGATTGAAGATCCCGTTGAGTACGTCCACGAACACAAGACGTCCGCCGTGAGTCAGCGCGAAGTCGGTCTTGACAGTCCCTCGTTCGACCGTGCCCTTCGTTCAGCCCTTCGCGAAGACCCCGATGTTCTCCTCATTGGCGAGATGCGCGACATTGACTCAATTCAGATCGCGCTCACCATGGCCGAAACGGGCCACCTCGTCTTCGCAACGCTGCACACCAACGACGCGCCTCAGGCGATCGACCGCATCATTGACGTATTTCCCGCGTGGCGTCAGGAACAGACGAGAGTTCAGTTGGCGTCGTCGCTCAGTGCCGTCATTGCCCAACGGCTCATTCCAAGGATCAGCGGCGGCATGGTTGCAGCGTACGAAGTACTCATCGCCACCAATCCAGTTCGAAATCTCATTCGTGAAGGTCGCACAAACCAACTTCAGAACGTCATGTTTACGAACTCGTCAGAAGGCATGCAAACGCTCGAAAACAGCCTGGCCAAACTCATCGTTGATGGCGTCATCACGTACGAAGACGCGATGGCGAACACCGCTCACCCGAAGGAACTCGTACGGACCTTAGAGGCAATCGACAAGTCGTTCGTTAAGGTATAACTGACGGAGTGAGTCTCCATCGTGGTCCCAGTCTCCCCTATTCCGTGGTTGCCGGCGTTACCCCTTGTCCTTCCGGATGGCTTCTCCAAGGTGCAAAGATCCACGGCGCCACGTTTGCCCCCGAGTCACCGCGCGTCTACGAATCGTTTCTCGATATTCTCGGTGAACATCCCGCTCACGAAATCGTCGTGATCAACTCGCCCATTGGCTATCTCGACACACCCGAGATGGGAGCGAGGACGTGTGACAGGGAAGTTCGCGAACTCGTGGGCAAACGAGGTTCCTCCATCCATAACGCGCCGTCAAGAGCGGTGCTCGACGGTCTCATCGAGTGGAATGAAGCCGGTCTCGACGCCGTCACGGCAACGATGCTGCCGCACTATCGCGAAGTCGCTAAAGAGATGTCTCCCTTTCGCCAGCGCTCGGTCTATGAAGGTCACCCGGAATTGAGCTTCTTCCAACTGAACGAAGACACGTCAATGAAACGCTCAAAGAAAATCGAAGCCGGGCGCGACGAACGTCTGGACGTTCTCGAATCGCACATCCCTGGAATCGAACAGGTGCTCGAAGTCGAAGTCGACGGAGTGTCCGATAAACACCGATACGACGCCCTGGCTCTACTTTGGACGGCTCGTCGCGTCTTCGGCCACGCGGCAAAGCGCGTACCCGCCGAACCGGAGTGGGACAGTGAGGGCCTGCGGATGGAGATGGTCTACTAAGTATTCAGCCGGTCATTCGACGTTCGGGTTCCTTGAACGGTTCAAGTACGAAAGTTGCGAGACGCGACCACTCGGAGGCGCAGTTTTCGTGAGGAAGATTGCAGAGGGCATTCCTTGGGCGACGTGTCGCCAGCGCGTCAAAAAAAATTGGGCGCCAGTCCGTGGGCATTTAGTTGTCCACGGCCTCCCTTCACTGCCTCGCGTTCACGTCCCTAAAGTGCACGAAAGTCTCGTACCACGAAATCGCGTAGTTGTGGCGGCAGTGACCTCCGATGACGTGCTTTCGTCAAACCTTGCCGATTGAGGCGCTTTTGTATGAAACTTATGGCATTACAAGATCAGGTTCTTCAACAGAGATCGAGGGGGCTCCTGATTTACATGCAATGAGCAGTGGCTTCACGGCCAAGCCCAGCGCAATGGGAGCCAGCACAACTTGCCATAGCCAGTGGGACACGTTGAAGACATCGTTCCCCATTCCCCAGAGTTTTGACTCGGACGTCAAGAGGACCACACCAATCCAAACTATTTTGTACACCCGAACTCGTCGAAAGACTGCATCAAAAATGACCGTCGCCACAACGATGGCGAGCACCACAATGGGAACCGCGTAGTAGAGGTTGAGAGTGTGCCCCGTCAGATTTGACAAGAAGCCCGCGTGGACGGGATTGAAGGCCACGGTCACCAACCCGATCCAAGCGAGCACGGTACCTCGTATCTGGCCCCTCGCTATATCGAGAATGATGAGAGCCACCGATATTGCCATGAAGTAGTAGCCAAAGAGATTCTCTTCAAATATCAGTCGAATCGCAAGTGAGGTCGCCATAAGCGATACCAGGGGGATCGGAGTGAGCATTCGCGGACCGAGTCGCTTCGACGCCCACCAAGCCAGTGCCATTGACGCCACGATCGGTGCAACACGCGAAAGGAGGAAAAGCAGGGTCCCACGTAAGTTCGTTTCCCAGAGCACTGTCCCGCCGGTCGATCGGTTGATGACGCCGACGCGACTGGATCCCAGAAGTAGGGTTCGGATCGCTCGGCCCGACGTTGCGAAAATGATCGGAATGTCAATGATCGCAACCGTGATCACCGCTCCCACCGCGTATCTGATTCGATGGCGACCGAGAGCAACGACGAGTAGGGGGGCGGCCACCAGGATCGCGAACTGTTGAGCACTACACGCAAGACCGATCAAGACTCCGGCCCAGAGCCACCGCTTTCGAAGTGAGCAAGCGACCGAGGCCAGAATGAGTCCCAAGGCCAACAGGTCCTCAGGGTGAAAGAAGTAATTAAGGCACATGATTGCTGTGGGCGTGCACGCCACCATGAGAAGTGCGAGTGGCTCCCAGCGCTGGCGGCCACGACCTGACGCTCGCACCAGCGCAATAACTCCCGCCATGAGTATTGGCCACATCAGATAACTCAGGCGAACCGTCGGAAGAATTGCGCTTGAATTCACCGACCAGTGAAACATTGCTACGAAGGCGTTATCGCATGAAGGGCCAAGTTGCTGTTGCGACGGAAACGCAACGCCGTGGCCAATACGCAAGAGTGCCGAAGCGGCTCCCGTTATCAGCGTATACAGCGGAGCAGTCAGCGCAAAGGGATTTGCCAGATTATCGAAGTGGTAGACCGCCGCTTTCGGGTAGGCACATCCCAAATTGCCATGCGCGATCGACCACGTCGAATACACGGTTTCGGCAGCGTCTCCTTCAGTAGGACCACCAAGTAGACCGATAAGACCATAGAAAACGACGGAAGCGCCTAGCCACCCCATCACACGCCAAAATGAACGGGTTGGGTGATCGAGCCAGTGACGCAACCGAACTCCTATGACATCGATTGTTTCTGGTCTCAGCGAAGGCAATATTCAGAATCCGCGCACGTGGGTGTTTGAAGTCATCCATTCATCCTGGCAGGGTTCACTGGCGAAATAGGCAATATACGTCGACATCGACAATCGTCAAGGCGCGCTCGAAATCACTCGATGTCGCTCGCGTTCTTCGACGAAACTGACCAACGAGTGCTAGTGAATGCTCGAAAACCATGGCACAATCTCAGGCCCCACAAAGATGGCGAAAGCCGCACCGAGAGCGAGGAAGACCCCGTAAGGAATCTGTTGGTCTCGGGTCATCTTCTTCATCCCAATCAGTGCCAACCCGAGCACCGCGCCGATGAAATTGGCTGCGAAGAAGCCGAGAATGACGTAACGCCAACCGAGCCATCCGAGCCCGAGACCTAATACGAGCGCGAGTCGGACGTCTCCGAATCCGAGCATGCGGGGACTGGCGTAGTTCAAGAAGAAGAACAGAACGAACCAGGCGGCTGAGCAGATCGCCGCCACGAGCAAGTCATGCCAGTCTTCAGTCACGACGGCCGCGAGTACCAGGAGTCCGGCCACCATGGTGAGCGTCGGATAGACGATTTTCTTGGGAAGAATCAATTGTTCGAGATCGATAACGGCCAGGGCGAGTAGACCGGCGAGTAGGACGAGAAAGGCGGGGAGGTCCCAGCGAAAGCCGAGTCGGGCGGCGGCTCCGGCGAAGAGGGCCCCTCCGGCCAGTTCTACGTAAAGGTACCGGGGCGAAATCTGAGCGCGGCAGCTTCGACAACGGCCTTTGAGGAACAGCCAGGACAAAACGGGAATATTGTCGCGATCCTTGATGGGAGCGCCACATGAGGGGCATTTTGAGCGCGGCGAGACCACGGACTCATTTCTTGGCACACGGTAGATGACGACGTTCAAGAACGAGCCAACGGCGAGTCCGAAGAGGGCGCACCCGCCAATAAGTACACCTAACATTCAGTGCTTCTCTCTGGGGTCTCGCGCTCGTGGGTCTCGAACCGGAGTTGGTTCCTCATTTGATGAGGACGCGCACAAGAGTCACGATGACGGGCACGTCCGTTCTCGAATCTGTTGTCACGAATCGGTCGCCCGCCATCCCTATCGTCAAATCCCGACGCGATACTCCCTTAATTATGCACCGTATCCAATTATAGTTTGGGGAGGATCGGTGTAGCTCCGAATTGGTTACAGTACAAGTTCGTAGAGTCGAGAGGACCTCCAGTGGGAAACGTCGTTGGTCACCGGTACAGATACGGCGCGAGTTTCGTGGATCAGGAATCGGGTGTGCGCTTTGAGGGCCATCACCCGATGGAACGACCAGACCTCTGGCAGGTGTATTTAGACGGCGCCGAAGGTATTTACCGAAGTCGCGGATTCGAAGAGACGCTTCGTCGGCGCGACTTCGAAGAGGGAAATGGCGTTCCGCTTTTCTTCCTTGGTTTTGCACCCAATGGTGAGGCCGTTGCCGGCGTTCGCTTCCACGGACCCCTCGAGGGAAGCCACCAGGCCTACCTGATCGAAGAGATGTCGGAGTCACCAGAGATCGACGAGATCGCGGCGGTCATCGACAAGGAAGTGCGCCTCGGCGCCATTGAAAGCAAGGGCGCGTGGTCGCAAGGCGAAGCCGTCACCGGCGTGCACCTGGCCATGACCTTGTCGCGGTGTTTCATTCACGCGATGAACTGGCTGAGCGCGGAGTTCGCCATCGCGGCCGTGTCCGACCGCTTGTTGCCGCTCGCCGACCTCATCGGCGCCAAGATGGTGGGGACCCAATCGGTGCCGTTCCCCGACGATCGCTATCGCACGGTCGCCGTGTGTTTTCGTCGAACCTTGAGCTACGAACTGAGCACGCCAGCCAATCAGCAGGCCCTTCGACTCGAAGGCGAGCAACTCTCACGTGGTCCTATTTCGATTGGCGTCGGCGTGCTCGAGGCCGAGTCCACGAGCACGCAGTCCCGACGACCTCTGGTACTCGACGTCACCGAGCGGGCCCAGCGCGAAGTGTTGCGGGTCCTTCGTGCTGACCCTTCTCTCCAGATCATCGACCGCTTCGAAGAGCAACGCGAGCAACTCTCGCAGGTGAAGCCCACGCCCTCAAGGAAACTCTTCGACGAGGGACAGCGTTGGGTCTACTATCCGTGGCGTCGAGCGGTCGTGCGACTGCTCGGACCGCGCGCCTTCTCGTCAGTGCGACTCGACCGCAACCACAACAAGGTGACCCGAGACGAACAGGCCCGTCTGCGCACGCTGTCCGTTGGCGTCGTGGGGGTGAGTGCCGGTCACTCGATCGCCCACATTCTCGCGATGGAAGGACTGGCTGGAGAGATTCGCCTGGCCGATTTCGACACTATCGAGCTTTCGAATCTCAACCGCATACCCGCGAGCGTGCTCGACCTCGGGGTCAACAAGGCCATCGTGGCGGCACGACGAATCGCCGAGATCGACCCGTACCTACGCGTCGTCGTCATGCCCGAAGGCATCCACGCCGACAACCTCGACACCTTCCTTGACGGCCTCGACCTCGTTATTGAGGAGTGCGATTCTCTCGACGTGAAGTTCCTCGTTCGCGAGGCCGCTCGGGCGCGCGGTATCCCGGTGATCATGGAGACCAGTGACCGAGGGGTCCTCGACGTCGAGCGTTACGACCTCGAGCCCGAACGACCGATCTTCCACGGTCTCTTGGGCGACATGGACTCGTCCAAGTTGGCGGGTCTGTCGTTGGCCGAAAAAGGTCCCTTCGTGCTACGCATGCTCGGCGCCAACGAGATCTCTTCACGCGGGGCCGCGACGGTCTTCGAACTCGGTCAAACCGTTACCGGTTGGCCGCAACTCGCGAGCGAAGTCACCCTCGGCGCGGTCACGACTGCCGCGGCCGTTCGTCGCTTCGGTCTCGAGGGTGATCTACCTTCAGGACGCATCCGATTTGACGTCGAAGAGATCCTCTCGGGTCTCTCGCCCGTTGAAGTCTCCACCGCCGGTGAGGCGGCGTTACGCACGCCACCACCGGAAGATCCACCGATCGAGAGTACCGATCCCATCGAACTCATCGTCGACGCCGCGCGCCGTGCTCCTTCGGGTGGCAACGTGCAACCGTGGCGCTTCGAGGCCAACGACGACGAGGTTCGCTTCTACGTCGTACCCGAGCGCAGCACCAACGCAATGGACGTCCGCCTGCGCGGAAGTTACGTAGCGCTCGGGGCCTCGCTCTTCAATGCCCTCGTCACGGCGGCGTCGCTCAAGCGGCTCGGCCTGGTGAAGCTCTTCCCCGAAGGAACCAACTCGCACCACGTCGCCACCATGACGCTCGGCACACAGATTGACGCGGGGATGGCCCGCCTGCAGCCTTTCGTGCACACGCGCACGGTGAACCGTCGAATGGGGAGTCCCACGCCGATCGACGAGGCCACCGTCTCGATGTTGAGCCGCGGCGTCGAACGTGAAGGCGCTCGCCTCCGCTTCGTCACGGGACGCGACCAGATAGAGGAGTGCGCCGCTCTCCTCGCCGAGTCCGACCGACTGCGATTCCTCATCCCGACGGTCCATCAAGACATGCTCGATGAGTTGCGCTGGCCCGGACGTGACACGCTCGAAGAGGGTATGGACGTACGGACGCTCGAGATGGACCCTGCGAGCCTCGGCGCCCTGCAGCTCGTCGGACGCTCGGACGTCATGGAGCATCTCGTCGACTGGCGCGGCGGCGCGGCGCTTGGTCTTCGGACCCGAGCGATGGTGAGTTCGAGTTCCGGCATTGCCGTCATCACGATCCCGCGCGCCGATCCCACGTGGTACGTGCGAGGCGGCGCGGCCATCGAGCGCTTCTGGCTGAGTGCCGAGCTACGCGGTCTTGCCGTGCAACCGGTGTCGCCGCTGTTCCTCTACGCGACGGACGAGAAGGACCTGTTGAACCTCGGCGGCGAGCGCCACCTCGACGAGCTCTACGAGCTCTCTCAGCGCTTCACCAAAGTGTGGGACCTCGACGATGGTGAGACGATCGCGATGGTAATGCGGGTTATTCACGCCGCTCCACCCTCAGTGCGCAGTGTTCGACGACCCCTGAGCCACGTTCTCATCCGTGACATGGAACCGATCGCGCTGAACGCGCCGTTAAATACCTACAATTCGTAAGATATCTTGGCAATCGGACTGTAAGAGGCAACGAAAACCCAAGGTTTCCTTGCAAAATATCTTCTTTCGATGATAAGGGGGTACTGCTATCCTCGTACTTCAGGCCATTTAACGGTTAAGGCGGTTCGTCCGTGGGTGATCTCACGCATTCAGACGCGTGGAAAGTAGGCGACGAGGCTCGACTCGTCGTCGAGACTCTCCGGCACGTCACGCCCAGGGCTGAAATCGTCGCGGTCATCACCAACTCGGACCGGCCAATTCCCGGTTTCGACATCGATCCACTGGTCGGTCCAAAGGCGAAAGAGGCCTTTGAGCTGATTCGTGAACGCGTGCAAGGCCAACTCAGGGGCAAGGAGCCTCTGGGGTCGTTCTCGTGGACGATTTTGGATACTGAATGGGGTGTACTCGTTGACGCGATCGAGCTGCTGAACGGCAATATCGTCGGGGCCCTCATCGTCGCGCGCCACGGCCGGGTGTGGTCCCAACGAGAGGTCTCCATCGCCCGGGCCTTCGGCGGACTGTTCGGCAAGGTCGCCTCCCAGACAACCCGCGAAGGCAACCTTTTGCACCAGCGCCGATTGGACGAACTGGTGAGTCAAGTCGCCGAACGCCTCATGTCGGCCACCCTCGACACCCGTAAGGAGGTCCTCGGATGGACGACACGCGTGCTCGCGGAGTTTCTCGACTCCGACGTCGCCTTCCTGCGGCGCAACGACCACGTACGAGGTCTTTCCATCCTTGAAGCGGAGTGGCCGATCCGCGACGACTTTACCGGGCCCGATCCCCTTGGCGAAGTGCGCTTCGACGCCGACCCGATCTTCATGGCCACGAAGGACCTGCGCGAGCCGTACCTGCCGGGCATGGAAGACGCCACCGACGAGTTCATGGACCGCGTCGAAAAGGGCTCCGGCGAGACGCTCGTGGCCGGCGCCGCGGTGCCCCTGTTGCTCGGCGACTCGACGTGGGGCGTCCTCGGCTTCATCCACTTCGGACTACGCGCGTGGGTGCCCGCAGAGATCAGCGCCCTCCAGGCGGTGGCGTCGATGTTGGTGCAGCTCCAGGCGCGCATCGACGCGGAAGAGCGTACGGCCCACATCGCGCACCACGACGACCTGACCGACTTACCCAATCGCCGCGCACTACTGCGAGAGTTGAAGGTCCGTCGAGAGGCGAACCGCGACACCGCGGTCATGATCATCGACCTCGATCGATTCAAGGTCTTGAACGACTTTTTGGGTCACGCCAACGGCGACCGGTTGCTCATCACGATTGCCGACCGTATTCGAACCAGTATTCGCGTCAACGACTATTGCGCCCGCCTCGGGGGCGACGAGTTCGTGGTCCTGCTCGACGAAGCGCACAGCGCCATGGAGGTGCTGGCCAGCGCCTATCGACTCCTCGAATTGGTAGCGGCGCCCGTTGACCTCGGTGGTCAACAGTTCAGTCACACCGCGAGTATCGGCATCGTCATCGCCGTCGCGGGCTCCGACCAGACCGATTCGGACATCCTGGCCTGTGCCGACGGCGCCATGTACGTCGCCAAGGCTCGCGGGCGTAACAAGGCCGTCCTGCACGACGAAGAGATGCGCGCCACGCTCGACGAGCGCTCTCGCATGGAGATCATGCTCCGTGACGCGCTGGAGCAGGATCAGCTGCGCCTGCACTACCAGCCCGAGGTCGACATCCGTACCGGGGAGTTGCTTTCCGTCGAGGCGCTCGTACGCTGGCTACACCCGACGCGCGGAATCTTGAACGCGGCGGAGTTCATTACTGTCGCCGAAGAGACCGGACTCGTGCTCACCATTGGGCGCTGGGTCTTCGCCGAAGCCTGCCGTCAACTCGCCCAATGGCGCAAGGAGTACCCCGACCTGGCGCTCATCGTGCGCGTGAACATGTCGCCCGCCGAGTTTGCCGCGACGGACCTCGTGGAGTTCGTGGAGAACTGCCTCAAGGTCAACGACATCCCGGGCGAACGTCTCTGCATCGAGATCACCGAGTACGCCGTGGTCGAAGAGCCCGAGAAGACGGCGAACATCCTGCGCGGATTCCGCAAGATGGGCGTCGAAATCGCCATCGACGACTTCGGCACGGGCTTCGCGTCCATGACCGAACTGAAGCACTTGCCGGTCGACCTGTTGAAGTTGGACATGAGTTTCGTCGAAGGCATCACGACCGACGCCTACGACCGCGCCATCGTCGAGTCGATCATTCGCCTCGGCCACGCACTCAACCTGGGCGTCACCGCCGAGGGCATCGAACACAGTGAAATCATCGAAGAGCTCCTCGTCCTCGGTTGCCATCGGGGCCAGGGTTACCTCATCTCTCGCCCCGTCGATCCCTCCGAACTGAAACCAATGCTCACCGCAGGGCGTGTCCCCCTCTCGCTTCTTCAACCCGTTGACGAAACGACGCGCGGACTTACGAGCACTAAGTCGTGAGCCCCTTCATGGAAGGTGCGTCCGACGATGCGGAGAGCGCCAGTCAACCGTACGAACCATGGCTCTTCCAGACGATGCTCGACGAGCTCTCGGTCAGCGAGTTGGGTATCGGCTTCATCTACTCGGTCCTCGACCTCCTCGTCGAGCGCTACGCGCTACGCGACGCCGTCGTCGTCCTCGTCCACGAGTCCTTTGGCGCGCAGCTCTTTCGCGCGGGAGGTGGCGCCATCAGCGTCGACATGGCGGCGCGTCTCGGGACGGTGCCGGGCGTGTACTGCGACCCCGACATCGTGCCCCTCGTCGAGCGCGACGCCATGCGCACGGCGTGCCAACTCGCGCTCTCACTACATCTGGCACGCTTCAGCGCAGCCCACGATCCACTCACCAACATCGCGAATCGGCGCACCTTCGACAGCGCCCTGCAGGCCGCAACCGTGCGCAGTGCCCGCTATGGCTGGGCCTTCACGCTGGTCCTCGCGGACCTCGACGGCTTCAAGATCGTCAATGACACGATGGGCCACGCCTTCGGTGACGACCTCCTGCGCCAGTTCGGCCTCGCGATGCGGCGCTCGGTGCGAAGTGGCGACCTCGCCGCTCGTATCGGCGGCGACGAGTTCGCCGTCATACTCTCCAACGCCGACGGGCACGATTCCTCAGGATTCACCGACCGGCTCCGGAGCCACTTGGGCTCCGCGCGCGACCATGTAGGATTCACCATCGGCACCGCGTCATCGCCCCGCGACTCAACTGACCCCGCGGAGTTGTTTCGAATCGCCGACGCCCGACTCTACGAGAAGAAGGGATTGAATCACCGATGATGTCTCCAACTGAAGAAGATTTCGAACTCGAGCTTCGATCCCTCTCGGGCGTTTTGAACGTCGAAATCCGGCACCGCGACAACGGTGACGTGGACGCGGTGACCCTGATCGTGACGGGTCAGGACCCCAGCGCCATTCGCGTGATGGCGACCCAGATCGTCAACCTGTACTACACCGAGGCGAGCGTCATCGTCGAAGACGCCAGCAAGGCCATCTCGCCCAGAGAGATCCAGGCCGTGCGCGTGGCCCTGGTTCGTACCGACTTCAACCCCGAAAACGGCAACTGTGAGGTCGAACTCTCATACTCCGGTCGCATGGGCGTGGGCCGGGCCGGCAGTGGTCAGCTCTTTGGAGGCGCCGAAGCCACCCTCGCCGCACTGCGCGAGCTCGGGTACAACATCCCCTTCTATCTCCTGACCGTGATGAGCGTCGCCACGGTCCGGGGCTGGCCGGTTATCGTCACCCTTCGGCCGTTTTCCGAGGGCGCGGACATGTTCGGCATCGCCAAATCTGACGACGACGTCGCGGCGGCGGCCATGGCCACCCTTGACGCGCTGAACCGATTCCTCACCAAAGCGCCGAGCTACCAGTAGTCAGATCCGCGATGTCGGCACGCACTTGGTCCCGGCTCGAAGCGTGTCGCCGTCGTCGCCCCAACTCCTCGGAGCGAGGGCTGGGCCGCGAAACGACGACGCAAAACCGGCGAGACAGAAGAACGGGATTCCCAATTCTTGACCTTGTTAGTACCAATTACTCGAGTGAACTTCGTAGTATGGACGCTATGCAGACCCTCACTCGGCGGGCAACGTTCACGCGTTCACGCCACTTTGACTCGTCGTGCACTCATGCACGTATGGCGCACGACACCTTTCGCCCTCGCGGAGGCCAACAATGACCAAAATCCTGGTCGTGGACGACGACACTGAGATCACGAAACTTCTCGACACCTTCCTCACGGGCGAGGGCTACGTGGTGGCCGTCTCCTCGAATGGGGCCAGCGCTCTCAGCGCGGCCTCGTCCTTCGAACCCGACCTCGTCATCTTGGACATCGTCCTTGGAAGTGAAGACGGCCGCGAAGTGCTGCGCGAACTTCGCCTCATCAGTGACGTACCCACCATCTTCCTGACTGGTCGTGGTCTCGAGACGGAGCGGATCGCTGGACTGAAGATGGGCGCCGACGACTACATCGTGAAGCCCTTCTCACTGGGCGAGGTGTCCGCGCGTATCGAGTCGGTCCTTCGACGCTCGGGCGCCAACTCAACGCAACACCAGATCGATGCGCCCAACATCAGTTTCGGTAATCTTCAGATCAACGAGAACACGCACGAAGTAAGACTCGCGGGCAAATTACTCGATCTCACCTCGAAAGAGTTCTCCCTCCTTAGCTTCATCGCCGCCTCGCCTCGCCAGGTGTACTCGCGTGCACAGCTGCTCGAACACGTGTGGGCGTCGTCGAGCGAGTGGCAAAATGAGGCCACGGTGACGGAACACATACGGCGCCTTCGCGCCAAGATTGAACTCGACCCTGACAACCCGCTCTGGATTAAGACCGTGCGCGGCGTCGGCTACCGCTTCGAACCCCAAGCCAGTAGCGAAGTAGAAGCGTAAGGCTGCGGCCCAAGGGGATCCGACGCCTTGTCATCACCACGGTCTTGAGCGACGCTTCGCCGTTGCGAAGCACGGCAATTGATTAGCGACGAGAGAGCAGGTCGTGCACTTCGTCGATGAGTGAACTCGGGCGAAATGGTTTCGGGAGAAACGCACCGGTTCCCGGAAGCAAGTCCCCCAACACCGTCGAATCGGCGGTGCCCGACGTAAGCAAGATCCGCAGTGAGGGATTCGCGCGTTGCAGTGAGGTGGCAAGTTCGGGTCCCGTGAGTTCGGACATCTCCACGTCACTGACGAGGAGGTCGATGGCACCGTCGAAGGCTCGGGCCACGTCAAGGGCCCGTTCGCCCGACTCGGCGACGAGCACCTGGTACCCGTTTCGACTGAGTACTTGGACCATGAGTCGACGCAAGTCTTCGTCGTCATCCGCAACCAACACCGTGGCCGATCCCCGTGGTCGTTCGTTGAGGGGTGCCGCGGGCTCGTCGACGACCGCTTCATGACTTGCGAGGAAGAAGATCTTGAAGGTCGTCCCAACACCCAGTTCACTCTCACAGGTGATGGCGCCGCCGCTACCCTCCACCAGACGACGCGCCGCGGCGAGGCCGAGACCCGTTCCTTTGAAGGGTCCCTTCGTCGTAAAGAACGTGTCGAAACAGTGCTTGCGGGTCTCCTCGTCCATGCCCATGCCAGAGTCGGCGACAGTGATGGCGACGTAGTCACCCGACGCGAGGTTCAACTCGCTCGCGTGCGCGGCGTCGATCGTGATGGCGTCGATGCCGACCAGCAGTTCGCCACCCGCTGGCATGGCGTCACGCGCGTTGATCGCGAGATTCAGCATCATCTGCTCGAACTGCCCGGCGTCGACGCGAATGGTGCCCGCGTTCTTGTCGAGCGACCAGCGCGACTCGATGTCCGCCCCCACGATACGGTCGAAGACTTCGGCGTTCGACGCCAGCACGGCGACGGGGTCGATCACGACGGGGTCGAGCGACTGCGTTCGACCAATACTTTGCAACTGCGCCGTGAGCATTGACGCGCGCGACGCCGTCGACTGTATGTCTTTGACCATTTCGAGCAATCGATGGTCGCTACGCAGGTCCTTCGAAAGTATTTCGGCGTAGCCCGAGATCAAGGTCAAGAGATTGTTGAAGTCGTGGGCGACACTGCTCACGACGCGACCACGAATCTCCATCTGCTGCGCGTGGTGGACCTCGGCCTTCAGTTGTCGATGGTCGGTCACGTCATCGACCAGCATCAAGATGCTGGTCGCACGGCCCTCGGGCGATGGCAGGAGCGCTGCCGAGGTGGTGAGGTCCCGACGCCGCCCCTTGATCTCCACGTCGATGAGGTCGCGCCCGCTCGCCGCCACGCCGTCGAGTACCTCCAACCACAGGGCCGCGAGCTCATCTCTCGCCCCGTCGGGGAAGGGTGGTTCCAAGTCCGAGGCCGCGTCGAACGCGGGCCACGCGAGAATCTTGCTCGCGGCGCGATTCCACCACCGCACGCGGCCTTCGAGATCCACCTCCACGATGCCCGCGGGCGCCGTGTCTACGAGTATTCGCAGTCGCGTCTCACTACTCTCGATATCTCGACTGAGTTCCGTCGCGCCGAGGGCCGTCGCTGCCATTTGGGCCAACAAGGTGAGGACTTCCTTATCCTCAGCGAGGAACTCACCGTCGGCTCTTCGAACGGCCAGCACGCCTCGGGCTTGGTCTCGTCGCTCGAGCACCGGCGCGACGAGCCAGTCGCGGTCGTTCCAGGGCACGAACGTGCTCCGTGACACCGGAACGTCATCCGCGGCTGCACCGTCGCCCGGACCGAGGCACGTCGCCGGCTGACCGCGAAGGGCCACGCCTCGAAGTGGTGCCTCCGGACCGGACTCGAGAGAGAGGACCGCGGCGTCGGCGTCGAAGACTCGCCGAGTACTGCTGGCCAAGCTCTTCAAGATGTCGCGCTCATTGCGCAGTCCCGCCACGGTGATCGACGCCGCGATGAGTTGGTGGAGCTGACTGGCGATTCGCTGGGAACTACGAACGGCGTCACGAGCGTCTTGCGCGTCAATCGACGCAAGTCCGCGACGCGCTGCCGATTCCTCAGGACTTTTGACCTTCCCACGACCTCGGGCCACGTCCGTCACTCCCCTAGGTTTCGCTTCACGCGCGTTTAGAGAGGCTTCCCAGAAAAGATCGCGAAATCTTCGAGGAATCGATCGATCTCTGCAGCCTCGTGGGGCTTCGAGAATAGGTAACCCTGGCCGACGTGCACTTTTTCGTTCTGAAGTTGCTCTCGTTGGTCGGAGTCTTCGATTCCCGAAGCGATCACCTGGAGATGGCGCGTCTCGCTGCTCTCAACCAGCCGATGAACGAGGGACGAAGCCTCAGACGAGGTCGCGAGTCCCGCGATGAACTCTCGGTCCAGTTTCACGATGTCGATGGGGAACTGCTCGAGTTCGTCAAGCGCCGACCCGCCGGGCTCGAAGTCGTCAATGGCAAAACGAACGCCGAGCGTTCTCAGCAGTTCGAGGCGCGGCGCCGTGGCTTCTCCGCCACCCAAGAGCGTGGCCTGAGCGAACTCCAAGACCAGGAGCGAGGGGTCGAACCGACTTGATGAGAGCGCGTCGGCCACGTCTTGGAAGAACGCCGGTGTCTCGAACTGTCGCTCGGACACGTTCACCGAGACGCTGAACCGGTAACCCTTGTCGTGCCAGGCGGCGCCCTGCGCACAAGCGGTATTGAGCGCCCATCGTCCGACGGGCATGATCTGACCACTCGCCTCGAGCTCGTCAATGAAGGTGTCGGGACTGAGGATGCCACGACGAGGGTGACGCCAGCGAATGAGGGCTTCGACGCCCGCGAACGCGTTGGTCTGTAAGTCAATGGTCGGTTGGTACACCAGGAAGAACTGCTCGTCCTCAATAGCCTGGGTCAGTTCTCGCGCGAGGTCTAAGGAAACGTCCTCCGCGTTCGAATCAGCCGGTCCTGTTGCCATGACGTACCGCTTCCTTGAAGTCCTCAACCATCAAGTGAGAACCGCATTCGTTCACTACTCCTCGGAGGTGACGCTACCAGTTTGACAACAATTCTAGATTTCCGAGGTCCCCAGTTTGGAGTCCAGCATCCTGGCGACTCGAATGACTTCTCCGAAGTGGTGGAACGTGGCTGACACTGATCAAATGAGCGCCCGATCACGTTCCATTAGATGATCGAGACACGTCACGAACAACAGGTTCACCGTTCCGTCCCACTCGGACTCGCATTCATGTACTCCGCCGACCTTTCCAACGCCTTCTCGACGTCTTCGAAACGTGCATGCGGACATTCGTCATTGAAGCAAATACCGTGTTACATTCCTCGGGTGATCGATCTAACCGTGATCATCGAAGGGCCAACCCTCCGCCAACGCGGGGACGCGCACGACGTGAGGGGGTCCTCGTGAGAGTGCTCGTCACTGGCGCCGCCGGCTTCATCGGATCGACGACCGCCGAACTGTTATTGGCCAAGGGCCACGAGATCGTCGCCCTCGATAGTCTCATCTCCGGCCGCAAGGAGAACGTACCCGTCAACGCCACGTTCGTCGAGGGCGACTGCGGTGACATGGACCTCATTCGCTCCCTTGGATCCTTTGACGCCTGCGTTCACTTCGCCGCGCGCATCGAACCCGGTGAGTCGATGAAGTACCCCGAGGTGTTCTTCGCCAACAACGTGGCCTCGAGTTTTCGCCTGCTCGACGCGCTCGTCCAATCGGGGGTTGAGCGATTCGTCTTTTCCTCGTCCTGTGCGGTCTACGGCGATCAGGTCGAGATGCCCATCGACGAAACTCGGTCCATCCAGCCCCAAAGTCCCTACGGGCAGTCCAAGCGAATGGTGGAAGAAGGTCTCCAGTGGCTCGTGGCGTGTGGTCGCCTGCGTGCGGCCTCGTTGCGCTACTTCAACGCCGCCGGAGGGACGCTGGCCCACCCCGAGCGCCATTCCCCCGAGATCCACCTCATACCTATCGCGTTTGACGCGGCCGCAGGTCGGCGCCCCTACCTCGAAATCTTCGGCTCCGACTATCCGACACCCGACGGCACGTGCATCAGGGACTACATCCACGTCACTGATCTCGCGGAAGCCCACGTTCGCGCCATCACAGCCCTGGACGCTCATCCGGAGTTGATTCTCAACATGGGTTCGGGGGTGGGCTACTCCAATAGACAGATCGTCGAGACCGTCCAACGAATCACCAACACTGAATTCGAGGTCCGCTACACCGATCGCCGACCGGGCGATCCCGCGGCGGCGATCGCGAGCAACGAACGTACGCACGAACTGCTGGGCTGGCTCCCGGAACATTCCGAACTTGACGTCATCATTGGCGACGCTTGGGCGGCCCACCAGACGATCTTGTAGGCGAAACCCCTGAAACGCGGGCGCATCGCTCGATGCCGCATGCCCTGACCTGGACTTGTCGTATCGACGGCGTGGTCGCGAGTGCATCGAGGAGATCCCCCGGAGATATCTACTTTTGGCCGAATCAGACTCACCGAACTCGGATCTCACGCCACTTTTTCGCACGAATCGACGACGTCCACTCCCGCCCTGGGCGACCGCGGGACCTCGGTAATCGTCGCAACCCTACTAGACCAGATGGTCATTTTTTCCAGGCCTTAGTAGTCAAATAATTGGCTTTTTTGACATTTGTCGACGTCAATTGCGAGGGTATATTTCCTCGTCACAAATGGTATACAACAGAATTGAGTGTTTGTTGGGACTACGTAGGCCGATGTGTGATTTGGGGCTGTGAATTTGTATGCCATGGA
>PLNQ01000006.1:0-2978 GCA_003141815.1 Acidimicrobiaceae bacterium
ACTCACTGAGGTCGTGAATTGTTAGTAGGTCCTGACCGTCGACGAGAACGGATCCGGAGGTGGGTGTGTCGAGCGCGGCGATGAGGTGAAGCATGGTCGATTTGCCACACCCCGACGGGCCAGTAATGGCCACGAACTCGCCCTGAGCTATTCGAAGGTCAATCTCGTCGAGGGCTCGGAATCCCCGCTCGTAGGATTTGGTCACTCGGCGAAGTTCGACCGCGTCTGGTTTCGCGGCGACGGCCCTGGGGGCCGGTTCATCGGTCGACTCGAGCCTGTCGCCGAATGTGGTCGGCATGCCGCTCGGGTCACTCATAGCTGAGCGCCTTCAGCGGGACCAGCCGAGCCGCCCGGATCGACGGGTAGAGGCTGCCGAGGACGGTCATGCCAACGGCGGTGGTGAGCCCGCGGGTGAACGCGTCAGCGGTGAAGTTGGCGTGGAGTACACCGGCGAGACTAGGGATCCGCTCGAGCAAGGCGATCACCGCGAACGAGAGTCCCACGCCCACCGCGGCGCCAATCAGGGCCAGCAGGAGGTTCTCGCCGAGCAGGAGCGCGATAAGCCGCCGACGGGTCCACCCGACGGCTCGCAGGAGCCCAAACTCCCTGGTTCGTTCGAAGAGCGAGAGCAGCATCGTGTTGCCGACGATCACGGCGCCGATGGCGATGGCGAGCACGCTGCTGGCCGTGACTGCCGCTTGGAGGTAGACGAGGTTCTGGTCAGCTCGGCCGAACTGGGCGGCGGTCGTGATAGTCGTGAGTTCGGGCATCGCGTACTCGATGCGGTGGACGACGCCGGCAATCATCCTGGCGGACCTGGCTCCGGTCACTTTCACGAACACCAGGGTCACGACACCCGGGAGTCGGTTGTAACCCTGCACCGACGAGAGGGGGAACATGGCCCCCGAGTCGCCGAAGGCGTTGCCGGTCGAGTAGATGCCGGTCACGGTATTCCACGTCTGCTGGGCGTAGAAACGACTGCCGACGTGGAGCCCCAAGTTGGCGGCGGTGCGCCAGCCGAGCATCACTTGATTGGCGGCGGTCGCCGCGTAGGGGTTACCGGCGACCACCGTGACGCCGAAGGCGGCCTGGTCCTCCGGGGAGATGCCAATCTCAATGAAGAGCGGGGTAGCGGCGCTCAGACGTTCGGTCCCCACCAGTACCCCCACCGCACTCGCGACACCGGGGACCCGGCGAATCCGGGCCAACTCACCTTCGTCGATGGTGCTCGACAGTATGTCCGATACACCCTTCTGTACCACGGTGATGTTGGCCTTGCCCACCGAGATCACCGCCGCCGCCGACTGCTCAAGGCTGCTGCTAGATACCTGCAACGTGACCACGATGAGGACGGCGAACGCGATGGCCAATGCGAGCCCAATCGATCGGGCCTTCTTCGCCCATACGCCGCGCAGCATAAACGCCAGATAGTCCACCGTGCTTCTCCTAGGTTGTTACATCCCCGCGTCCTGTCGACGTATTGATACTCGTTCACCCTCGGTGGCGGTAACCAGAGTCGTTAGTCCCTTTTTACTTCACTCGGCATCACCGCGGTAGCTACCGGCTCCGTTGCGTCGGGCTCGTCAACGCGGTGGCCGTCGATGTGGCCCGTCGAGAGTCGTCACGCCATACATCGTGGGGAAGGTCGCGTGTCTCGAGGTGTCAGGTCACGCACGGGCCGCGACGTGACACCGCGGGCCACCCGGTCGCGGGTTGCGTTGATCTCGCCACCGCAATGAAGTCTCCCGCGATGGATGTTGATCTTGATGCGGTTCCAAATCAGCGCAACTCCTCGCATCACCGCCATGGTGGATTGAGACGTAACGGCTGCTCCCGGCTGCGACCGCGTTCACTCGCTCAATCCCAGTTTCTTGTAACCGTCAAGGTGCTCTAAAGGAAATAGGGGCGCTCGCCGAGTCACCACCGCCTGCGTTACCGGCACTGATTGCGCACGATTTCAGGTTCGATAACGACGTGCCGCAGGTACCGCTGCCGACCGTGCCGGTGACAACGTTGAAATTGGTCGACGGAAGCGTCCCGCTGGCGGTGATCGTCACTGGGGTGGCAGTAGCGATGTCGCATCCGCCCTGCCCGCTCGCGTTGTCCATGCACTCCACCAGGTACACCTCATCATTTGGGGTGAAGCCCGTGCCGGACACCTTCACTGCCTCACCCTTCGCCAAGTTTGTGGCGGGGCTCACAACCAACTTGGGTGATGTCGTAGTCGGAGCTCTGGGTGTGACCTTGTTCGAAGTCTTCGATCTCGGGCCGACCCCCACCCTATTCTTGGCAACCACGGTAAACGTATACGCCGTTCCATTTCGGAGCCCGGCGACCCTACACTTCGTCGCCTTGGTGGTGCACGTCCTGTTAGCCGGGTGCGACGTCACGACGTAACTCCTAATTGCGGCACCACCGTTTGATGACGGCTTCGCCCAACTCACCGTTGCGGATGCGTTGGCAGCGGTGGCGTGAACTGACCGAGGAGCTGTGGGGTGCGAAATCTTGCTCGTGGCACTTGCCGAAATTGGCGCCGCCAGGGTGAGTACTACGAGAACTGAACTGATTACCGCCCGATGCTTCCACTGACTTCTATTCCTCATGATGTTCCATTTTGTTTACTGACTATCTCCGTTAAAACCATTTCCGTCCATATCTTTGGCGACGAGGCCAAGTTTACGACGCCTTCAAGGGTGTAACGGCCGACGCCAAGGATTCAAGATCACAACCGTTCGCACCACGCCGACCTTGGAGGTCGACGAGTTGATCTCAATCTTGAGCACCGAGCGCCTCGTTCCGTATGACTGCGTGACGATCGTCGACGCAGCGGGCCGAATTCGACGCATTTGCGAAGAGGACCGGACGCCGCCCAAAGCCATTGGCCGAGGTTCATCCAATGGGCACACCGACGCTTGTGTTTCGCCATCGCGCACACTTGCGAGACGGCCAAACAGGCCTCATTTTAGGGACTCCTCGGG
>PLNQ01000006.1:3000-3150 GCA_003141815.1 Acidimicrobiaceae bacterium
GCGTGACGTTCGCGCCCGAAGGCGTTGTGGTGAGGATCCGCCGTCGACGGCGTTCTCACCAGTGTCCCTGCGGATGGACTACCAGGTCGCACTACGACCGTTCGACTCGTCGTTGGCGACACCTCGATCTCGGGTTGACCAAGTGCTTCC
>PLNQ01000020.1 GCA_003141815.1 Acidimicrobiaceae bacterium
AGTCGTCGACGCCGGCTTCTTGGGCGATGGCGGCAGCGGTGAGGGGGTTGTCGCCAGTGATCATGATGGTGCGAATGCCCATCGCGCGCATCTCGGCGAAACGCTCGCGGATACCTTCTTTCACGACGTCTTTCAACTCGATGACCCCTAGGAGGTCGGGACCGTCTGCGACGGCCAACGGAGTTGAGCCCGCTCGGGCCACTCGCTCGACAATCTGGTCGACCTCGCTCGATGTTTGTCCACCCTGCTCTCTCACCCAGCGCCCAACCGCTTCGGCCGCGCCCTTACGGATCTGGTGACCGTCAACGTTCAGTCCCGACATGCGGGTCTGAGCGCTAAAGGGAACGAAGTTGTGCTCGACGCCGAGATCACGCTCGCGGATATTGAATCTCTCTTTCGCGAGTATGACGATCGAGCGACCTTCGGGGGTCTCATCGGCAAGCGAGGCCAACTGCGCCGCCGCGGCCAGCTCTTCTTCGCTATGACCGCCCGCCGGGAAGAACGCTGACGCCATGCGGTTGCCAAACGTGATCGTACCCGTCTTATCCAAGAGGAGAGTCTGTACGTCACCGGCCGCTTCAACGGCACGACCGGACATCGCGAGCACGTTGCGCTGAACGAGGCGGTCCATGCCGGCGATACCAATTGCCGACAAGAGCGCACCAATGGTGGTCGGGATGAGACACACCAAGAGTGCGATGAGGACGATCACTGAGACGCTCACGCCCGAGAACACTCCGAAGGGCAGGAGGACAACGACGACGGGTACGAAGACGATGGTCAATGCGGCTAGGAGTATTGTCAGCGCAATTTCATTGGGCGTCTTTTGACGTTGGGCGCCCTCAACGAGCGCGATCATACGATCGAGGAACGTGTGGCCCCGTTCGGCTGTGATGCGAATCACGATCCGGTCAGAGAGAACACGCGTTCCTCCCGTCACCGCGGATCGGTCCCCGCCGGATTCGCGAATGACTGGCGCGGACTCACCCGTGATCGCCGATTCATCCACCGAGGCCACGCCTTCTACGATCTCTCCATCCGAGGGAATGACGTCGCCCGCTTCGCACACGACCAGGTCACCTCGAACAAGGTCTGCCGCCGCCACACGATCTTCACTACCGTCTGGGTGGAGCCGACGCGCGTCGGTCTCGACGCGCATCCGGCGGAGAGCATCGGCCTGAGCCTTACCCCGTCCTTCGGCTACTGCTTCGGCAAAGTTGGCGAAGAACACCGTGAGCGCCAACCAGATCGTGATGAGCCAGTCGAACAGGCTCGGATGAGCAATTGACTCGAGAAAGGTTACGACCGTGCCGATCAGCACGACGAACATCACGGGGTTTCGCACCTGAGTCCGCGGACTGAATTTCTTGAGCCCATCCCACGCTGCCCGGGCGAGGATCTCTCGGTCGAAGAGCCCGCGCCGGCGAGTCATGCCGCCGGCGCCCTTGAGCGCGTCTAGGGGCTCGTCGCTCGACGCGGGGACGGCCAAATCAACGTTACTCATGAAGCTGTACCTCCTTCAAGGTGGAAAACCACGTTCTATTCAAACCGCGCGGCGGGTCAGTGGACTCCGCCAGGGGTGGGCTGACGGCAAGTTCGTCGTGCGCTACGGCGTGCGCTACAGCGTGGGCGACGCGCGCACGTCCTCTGTACTCAGACGACGACCAGGTGCCTCGGCGACAACGCGTCTTCATCAGAAGAACCTCCCGTGAGAGAGTTGTTCGACAATCGGTCCGAGCGAGACGGCGGGAAAGAAGGTGAGCGCGCCGACGACCATGATGACGCCGATCAATAGTCCAATGAACATCGGCTTGTCAGTGCGGAACGTCCCGAGCGACGCCGGGACGACCTTCTTGGCGGCCAGGCCCCCGGCCAACGCGAGTACCGGGATGATGATGGCGAAGCGCCCCAGCAGCAGGCCCACCGTCTCGATGATGTTGTAGAAGCCGGTGTTGGAGCTGAGGCCGGCGAAGGCGGAACCGTTGTTGTTAGTGACCGAGGTGAACGTATAGAGGATCTCGGAGAAGCCGTGGGGCCCGGCGTTGAGCGGCCCGGCTCGCCCGGCATGGACCGACACCGCGATGGCGGTGAGGACGAGAACGGTGATCGGCATGACCAGCACCCCGAAGGCGGCGAGCTTCACTTCCCGGGCCTGTATCTTTTTCCCCAGATACTCCGGAGTTCGTCCAACCATCAATCCGCCGATAAAGACGGTGATGATGGCGAAGAGAAGAACCGTGTACAGCCCGCTCCCCACCCCGCCGGGACTGACTTCACCGAGCATCATGCCAGTCATGGTTGCGAACCCACCCATCGGGGTGTACGAGTCGTTAGCCGAGTCGACGCTGCCCGTCGAGGTCTGGGTGGACGTGATGTTGTAGAAGGCTGAGGAGGTGTCACCGAAGCGAACCTCCTTACCTTCCATGTTGCCGGTTGGCTGGTGGCTCAATCCCGCCGCTGTTATGGCGGGGTTGGCTTGGTGCTCCGCGACAGCGCCGATCGCGAGCCACGATCCGAAAATGATCACCATTACGGCGAGCACGGCCGCGCCTTGGCGGACGTGGCCAACCATTTTTCCAAATACATACGTGAGTGCGACAGGAATGCACAAGATGAGCGCCATCGAGAGGAAGTTCGTTAGACCGGTCGGA
>PLNQ01000085.1 GCA_003141815.1 Acidimicrobiaceae bacterium
CACTTTCTCTGGGGAACCTCATTGACAATAACGCTCGTCGGTCACGTCCGAGCCTATAGATGGAATCGTCAAACGGGAGAGGCACGCTGCCTCTCCCGTTTGACGGTCAAGGAGTGCTGACGAGACGTGAAGGCAGTTGGTATCTCGGTGTACGGGGACGAGTCAGTACTCGAGCGATGGGACGTACCCGTGCCCGTCCCTGGTACTTCGGACGTACTCGTTCACGTGGCTTTCGCGGGTGTCAATTTCATGGACGTGCACACGCGCCAAGGTAAGTACGAGGGTTCGAGGACGTATCCGCTGCACCTTCCGCTCACCCTCGGGATGGAAGGGGCGGGCACCGTCGTCGAGGTCGGTGCGGACGCCACGGACGTTGCTGTCGGCGATCGCGTCGCGTGGTGCCTGCCGTGGGGGAGTTACGCCGAGTTCGCCGTGGTCCCGCTTCGCCGGATCGTGAAGGTTCCGCCGGACATCGAACTGAACCTCGCGGCCGCCTTACTCTTCCAGGGGTGCACCGCTCACTACCTTTGTCACGATGTCGCTCGACTCGGTCCCGAGAGCACGTGTCTCATCCACGCCGCCTCCGGGGCGATTGGCCAACTTCTCATCCAGTTCGCGAAGAAGGTCGGCGCCACGGTCTACGCCACCACCAGCACGAGAGAGAAGGGGCAGGTCGCCCTCGAGTGCGGCGCCGACGAGGTTTACCTTTACGACCACGGTGGCTTCGCCGACGAGGTGCTTAGTGCGACGTCCGGTCGCGGGGTAGACGTCGTCTTCGACGCGCTGGGCGCCCCCACGCTGCGCGACAGTTTTCGCGCGACGAGGTCGAGAGGATTGGTTGTCAACTACGGATCGGTGGCGGGTTCGATTCGCGACCTCGACCCCATGGAACTCGGCGAGGCTGGCTCACTCTGGTTCACGCGACCGCGACTGGCCGACTACCTCGCCGATCGCGAGACCATCCAACGGCGAGCTGACGCCGTCTTCGATGGACTCCGTGACGGAACACTCTCCGTGAAGCTGGCGGGCGAGTTCACGTTTGATGACGTGGAGTTGGCGCACGCGGCCCTGGAAGAACGGCGCCAAATCGGTAAGGCACTCCTTCGAATCGCGCCCTGACCTCTCAACGCCCAAAACCAGTGTTCCCGTGCACGAAGGGTGTGACTTCGACGCTGGAGCACACGAAGTTGAACTGGTGTCTGATTCGCAACTGCGGACTACCAGTCAGCCCTAGTTCCAAGACAAGCGAGATGGGGCACGCCTTAGGGCTTGTTTCGGCCCACTCGATGGTGAAGCTCGCCACTCCGCTTCGAGGGATCAAATCCGTCATGGGGAGCGTCACTCGTCCCGACTTCGATTGAGGTCCGCTGTAGCCACCCGCGTAACTGTCGAGCGTGTCGTTCACGGGAGCGAAACTTCCCGGTGGCACCACGCGTTGGAAACTGCGTTGAACGGTTCGATCGACGTGGTCGTCCAGGGGCACGCGCACTCGGGGTAACCCGTGAGCGAGCACGTCGACGAACCAACGTTTCGAGCGAGGACTTGGTACCAGCCGTGACCCAGTCCACCGTTCGGCCGAAGCGTGAAGTGCAACGCTGACAGCGAACACGTTGTGGGGCGAGGCGACGCAACGGCTCGTCGCTCCACTGAAACGAGAACTGCAATGACGAGTACGACAGCGAGTGGCAACGAGATCACCGAGCGGCGCACGCTCGCCCGGGAGCCGCCCGACGACGTGAGAGTACGCGCGGTCTCGCTCACTGCGCGTAGCCGTGTTGGCCCAAGAACTTCTGGACGGCGACGATGAACTTCTGACCACTCGGCTCGATGGGACTGAGTGCGCTGTTGAGGTGGCCCGCTCGTTGTTCAAGTCGGAGAAATTTCTGAACGCTACTGAAGTGCCCGAGCATGTCCTCATCGGCCGCCCACGCGGCCGCCAGTCCCACCGTGTCCTGGTAGTGGGACGTTGCGGCACTGTCAAAGGCGCTGCGCCACTGGGTGGCGTCGTTCGCGATCAATTTCGGAAACGATCTCGTCACGTTGTGAAACGCGTTGTGGGAGAAGCTGAGGATCTCGATGGGCATTCCCGAGGCGGCGTAGTCGGTGAAGGCTACGCGAAGCTGTCGTCAGCGCTGAGAAAGAGGTCACTTCCTCCCTTGCCGAGCGCTACCAGCTTGGTCCCGGGATCGCCGAAGTTGTACTCGAACTTCTTGTAGCGTCCCGACGAAGTGTCCAAGGAGAAGACCTGCTCGACCGTGCAACAGTGGGCGCCACCGCTGTAGAGGTCGAGAACCACGGCGAGGGGCCCTTGTTGGCTAAGGCGAACGACGTGAAGGACTGAGTGTCCCGGAGATACTAAATCGGGCCAACATTGGTGACCACACCACTTCGAACTGACGACGTCGTCGTCCGCCACCTTGCCCGCCCGAGTGATCGTGAGACGCGCGTCGCGCGACTGGGGAAACGTACCCGAGTACGTGAAGGTCGCGCTGACGGCACCCGACGTTGCCGTAATGGTTGCGGCGGACGCGTCGGGTGCCGCGACGACCAACGAAGCGAGCACGATCGCTGCGATGAGTCCGGATTGAAACGACATTGGCGGGCTGGGCACGAAGGATCCTTCTCTCTTGGTGATCTTAAAACTCGGTGAACGGAATTGTTCAACCCCATAGTGATCTCACCGGAGTCCGTGATTCACGATGCTCTGTCCATCAAAAGCTCCGAAGGGACTGGTGGCTTTAGCTGTCAGGTGAATCGGAGTTCGCGGTAGGGCCGCGACTCGTCCGATTGATGTAACAGGCCTCACTTAGCGTTATGTCCCACGATCTCGTCTGTTACTCGAACGATTGACCGGGACAACTTGCTCGACGTCGGGGTATTAGATGAGTGTGAGTAATACACGACTACGCAGAACCTCCGAGGGCGTAACGTCATTGTGGCTGCACGTCGTGTGGTGCCCCAAGTACCGCCGACGAAGTTTGCGTGGACCGGTGCTGCGTTGGCTGGACGAACTGTTGGTTGACACAGCCAACGAACACGACCGGGAGATTGCCGCCTCGGCGGTTTTGCCCGAAAACGTCCACCTCTTCGTCCGCGTGGGTCCCACCGACTCTCCGGCCGACGTGGCGAGGTTGTTGAAGGAAAGAATGTCACGCGTGTTGCGCCAAGAGTTTCCCGGGTTCCATCACCGCCGAGTCCCGTGGTCCACGTCGTACTTCGCGGCGCCAGTGGGCTCCGTCGCTGAAGCCACCGTGAATCAATACCTCGAACACCAGTGGGATGACGACACGTGGGACGCGCCTACAAGTTCCGCCTACGCCCCACGGCCAAACAGCACGTCGCCCTCGGACAGTGCCTCGACGCCCACCGCACGCTGTACAACGTCGCCCTGCAGGAACGACGCGACGCCTACGAACGCGTCGTTCGGCGCTCCCCCAACTTCTTCTCGGCTGCGCGACCCAAAGGACCGATCAA
Organism: Acidimicrobiaceae bacterium; assembly: GCA_003141815.1. Classification (GTDB taxonomy): domain Bacteria; phylum Actinomycetota; class Acidimicrobiia; order Acidimicrobiales; family RAAP-2; genus RAAP-2. The sequence continues at coordinate 3,475 of PLNQ01000085.1, forward strand.
CTACGGACTCCAGTCGGCCCAGTTGACGGCGATTCGAGACCACGTGCCCGACCAGGCCCCGTGGTCGTTCTCTTCCCAACAGGCCACCCTGCGCACGCTCAACAGGGCCTTCGAGTCCTTCTTTCGACGAGTCAAGGCGGGCGAGGCGCCGGGCTATCCGAGGTTCAAGCCCGCCCACCGCTTTGACTCGGTGCTCTGGCCCAATGACGGCGACGGCGCGAAGTGGGTGCCCGAGGCCCGTCGGGTCTACCTCCAGGGGATTGGTCACGTGAAGGTGACTCAACACCGCGAAGTCGAAGGTTGCGTGAAGACCATGCAAGTCAAGCGTGAAGGCCGTCATTGGTATCTCGTTTTGTCGTGTGACGGCGTGCCAGCGAAACCCCTTGAACCAACCGGTGCGGTCGTCGGCGTTGACGTCGGGGTGGCGAGCTTCCTCACGACCTCCGAGGGTGAGCACGTCGACAACCCCCGTTTCGCCAGAGTTGGCGCCGACCGGGTGGCTGCGGCCCAACAGAACCTCGCTCGAAAGCAACGTGGTTCGAACAATCGGCTTGCGGCTTGCGGCTTGCNNGCGGCTTGCGGCTTGCGGCTCGTGCGACGGTCGCCGCTCGGCATCGCAAGATTGCCAACCAGCGACGCGACTTCCACCACAAGGTCGCCAAACGGTTGGTTCACGAATTCGACGTGCTGGTAGTCGAAGACCTCACGGTGAAGAACATGACCAGACGGGCAAAGTCGGTAGCCGACCCCGATAACCTCGGCCGGTTTCTGCCCAACGGGGCCACGGCCAAGACCGGACTCAACCGACGTATCAACGACGCGGGCTGGGCTCAGTTTCGCTCGATCCTAGAAGCCAAAGCGGAAGAAGCTGGGCGCCTGGTATTGAGCGTGAACCCCCGGT
>PLNQ01000097.1 GCA_003141815.1 Acidimicrobiaceae bacterium
AAGAATCAACCGAGATAGAACAGTTCTTTGGTGCGCCGGCCGGGACTTGAACCCGGAACCTGTTGATTAAGAGTCAAATGCTCTGCCAATTGAGCTACCGGCGCGTGACGAGTCTATACCGCCATTACGTCGGCACTTTGAGGTCTAACTGTGTTGGATGGCTTTGACTTCGAGGAACTCTTCGAAGCCGTACTTGCCGAGTTCGCGTCCGATGCCCGACTGCTTGTAGCCGCCGAAGGGTGCGACGACGTTGAAGGCGCCGCCGTTTATCTCCACTTGTCCTGTACGAATCTTGCGCGCAACTTCGAAAGCCTTCTCATCGCTGCCCGCCCACACACCACCGGCGAGACCGTAGTTGGAGTCGTTGGCTATCGCGATCGCTTCCTCCTCGGTGTCGTAGGGGATGATGGACAGAACGGGACCGAAGATCTCCTCTTGCGCGATGGTCATGTCGTTTCGTACGTCGGAGAATACGGTCGGAGCAATGTAGTAACCCTTTTCGAGTCCATCGGGCGGCGTAACCCCACCGGTGATAAGTCGAGCGCCTTCGTCAACGCCCTTAGTTATATAGTCACGCACTCGCTGTTGCTGGGTGGCGCTCACCAGTGGTCCGAGGAGACTTGATCCCGTGATCGGGTCGGCAGGCATGAAGCTCGCTGCGGTGGCGACGGCGATGTCTTCGACTTCACTTAAGCGCGAACGCGGCACGACCATTCTCGTCAATGCCGAGCACGTCTGTCCGGAGTTCAAGTAGCACTTGAAGACACCATCGCTCACAGCTTTCGCGAGGTCGGCGTCATCGAGAATGATGTTGGCAGATTTGCCACCGAGTTCGAGCGAGACGCGCATTACCTTCTCTGCGGCGAGTTGCATGACACGCTTGCCGGCGCGAGTGGAACCAGTGAAGGAGACCATGTCGGTCTTAGGGTGCGCGACGATCGCTTCGCCGACCACGGTTCCGAGTCCCGTCACCATGTTGAAGACGCCCTTGGGTAGTCCGATGTCGTGAATGATGTCGGCAAGAAGAAACGCGTTGACCGGCGCGACCTCACTGGGCTTGACCACGATGGTGCAACCGGCTGCGAGCGACGCGGCAACTTTGTTTGCGATTTGGTGCAGGGGATAGTTCCACGGTGTGATCGCGGCGACGACGCCTACGGGTTCACGAACCAGGGTGGAGTTACCGACTTCTTCTTCCCACACGAAGTCCATGGCGCGCTGCGCGTTGTCGCCAAAGGTCATCGTCGGAAGTCCCAATTGGATTCCCTTCGCGAGCATCAGTGGCATACCGACCTCGTTGGCGATGACGAGCGCGATCTCGTCACTGCGCTCGGCGAGTTTTTCCGAGATAAGCATCAAGAACTCACCGCGCTCCTTGGGGCTGGTGTTGGACCAGCCGTTGAAAGCCGCTGCGGCAGCCTCAACTGCACGGTTGGCCTCTTCGACTGTCCCCGCGGGAACTGTCGCGAAGAGCTCGCCGGTGCCCGAGGAAGTGACCTCAAGCGTTTCACCCGACGTGGCTTTCACCCATTCGCCGTTGATGTAGAACGAGTCACGAACGATGGTCATAAGAACCCCCAGTAGCGATTATCAGTCGGACCGCTAAAGCGAAATCTACTCGTGAAAAGAGGACTCGTGACTATCCGATTTCGGGTCGCCAGAGTTCAAAGGTCGACGCCAAACTTTGGGGTGAGCGACGGGGATCGAACCCGCGACCTCCAGGACCACAACCTGGCGCTCTAACCAACTGAGCTACGCCCACCAAGACCAACCATTATTGCACAGTGATTCTCGGCGTTGCCCATTCGGCAACGGACTCGTTCACTACGCTTTAATTTACGCCCCTGTAGCTCAACTGGATAGAGCAGACGGTTTCTACCCGTCAGGTTGCGGGTTCGACTCCTGCCGGGGGCACTTTGCCACGCCGCTCGGTCAGGTCACGCGTATCGCTGCACGCGCCGATAGCGTGATCGCGTGAACAAAAGTCGCTCGGTGCTCGTCTACGACGGTGACTGCGGGTTCTGTACGACAGCGGCCAACTGGATTAGCCGAAAGTGGCCCGAGGGGGACCTTGCCCTTGCTGTACCGTGGCAGCGTCTGACTTCGGAAATGACACGGGCGCCTTTACCGAACGTTGACGAACTAAAGAGCGCGGCGTGGTGGATCGAGGTGGACCGCCAGGAATCGGGTTCTCGAGCCGTGGCTCGCGCGCTTTTGGCTGCCAACGCGCCCTGGTCACTCTTAGGGCGACTCCTCCTCACTCCTCCCATCTCATGGATTGCTCATCAGGGCTATCGGGTGGTCGCTCGTTATCGATACCGATTGCCGGGCGGGACCCCGGCGTGCAAAATCTAAGACGTCGCGAACGGTTCTCTTCGTGATCTTCATTCGTCCAGCAAATGCGCGATCAGTGGACCGTCGACTTGGCGGGCTCGACAAGTTGGCCCCATCGTTCGCTGAAGATCGAATGACCAAAGTAGATGACTTCACGTCGGGCTATCGCCATGACAACTATTCAATGAACCTGGGTCGAGGTGACGAAATGTTCAGCCGATGTGTGGATGGCTTGAAGAGCTGGCGTGCTCATCGTATGGCGTGGATCCACGTTTTGCCGGACAACGCGGTATTGCACGAGGGCGCCGTAGTCATCGTTGCGATTGGGCCATCGTGGCTAGCGATCGCCGCGCCGTGTCGCGTTACGAAAGTCGTCGACTTGAGTGAACTCTTCTCCTTCACCTACGCCACGCTCCCCGGTCACCCCGAGCAGGGAGAGGAGACGTTTCTTATCACTCGATCGGCCGACGGTGAGATTCGATTTGAGATCACCGCACGATCACGACCGAGTTCCTTGCTCGCGCGCTTTTCGGGTCCGATTGGTCGGCGAATTCAAGTGAGGGTCTCACGCGGTTACCTAAGGGAACTTCGAAGGTTCGTCCAGGATTAGGCGTTCGAAGTTGCTCGAGTTCGCGAGGCGCACGGTAAGACCACAACGCCCGCGGCGGTTTCCTACAAGCACACTTGGTCGGGAAGGCGGGATTCGAACCCGCGGCCTCCTGGTCCCAAACCAGGCGCGCTAACCAAGCTGCGCTACTTCCCGAGGCCTCTACGTTACACAGTCGCTCTTGTGGGTTGTCACGAATCGAGCTGCGTAGGCTTTGGCGAAGCGGAGGAGAGCAATGGCGTACGAGTGGATAGTTGACGCGCTCGACGAGACCTGGTCCTCGATAGATCGGTCTCTTCGTTCGCGAAGTCACGAGGTCTACGACGCAGCGACGCCTTGTCCCGGTTGGAGCGTCCGCGACGTCCTCAGTCACCTCATTGGATTTGAACTGATGATGAACGGTGAACCCGTTCCTGAGCACGTGGGTTCGTGGCCCGCGTACGTGAAGAACCCCATCGGTGAGATCAACGAAGCCTTCGTCGTGGCCTTTCGCTCGACGCCCGGCGCGGAAATGTTGGACCTCTTTCGTGCAACGACGAGAAAATCACTCGAAAGGCTCCGCGGTCTCGACGTCGAGGCGTGGGAGAAGGTGGGCTGGAGCCCGGAGGGGGAGCGTCCCTACCATCGCTTCCAAGAGACGAGGGTCCTCGATAGTTGGATCCACCTCCAGGACATTCGTGACGCGCTGCTCGAGCCCGCGGACGACCACGGGCCCGGCGAGGAGATCGTCGTCAATCGGTTCGAGGCGGCGCTGCCGTACGTGTTGGCGAAGAAGGCGCGTGCCCAGGACGGCACCTTGGTGCAGATCAATCTCAGTGGACGGCTCGCACGGACGGTGCTGATCGGCGTCGACGAGGGCCGTGCTCGAGCGCTCGCGAGCGCCGGCGCCGTCCCCGACCTCGAGATCACGACGCCGGTGGCGCTGTTCTGGCGACGGGCCGCGGGTCGCATTACGGCCGATGCTTTTCTTCACGCCTCGGCGACCGACGTTCGAGGGGACCAGGTTCTAGCGAGAGCGTTCGCCGAAGGCCTCGCCATCATGATTTAGGACTTCTACCTCGAGCCGGTAGGCTGGCATCTCTTATGCGCGCTACCACCACCACTCTTGAGAACAATCGGGTCAAGCTGGTCGTCGAAATTGACGAGCCCGAGATGGAAAAGGCGATTGACACTGCGGCGACGAAGCTCTCCAAACAAGTCAGCATCAAGGGATTTCGAAAGGGCAAGGTGCCCAAGAACGTCTTGATGGCCCACCTCGGTGGCCCGAGCGTGCTGCGCAGTGAGGCCATTCGCGACGCGATTCCCGACTTCTACGCCCACGCCGTTGCCGATACCCTCATCGATCCCATCTCCCAGCCCGACATCAACATCACGTCTGGCGAGGAAGAGGGGGAGTTGGTCTTCGAAGTCGACGTGGAAGTTCGGCCCGAGGTGTACCTCTCTGGCCAGAACGAACTTCGCGTGACGATTCCCTCACCCGTCGTCACTGACCAAGAAGTGAACGCCCAGATCGATCGCTTTCGCGAGACCGACGCGACGTTGCAAGACGTCGATCGACCGATCGTGACGGGTGACCTCGTGACGATGGACGTGCACGTGCAACAGATCGCCACCGACGAGGACCCCCTCGACATGAGCGACTTTATGTACACCGTTGGTTCGGGCACGATTACTGACGGCGTGGATGACCTGATCGTGGGCATGAAGTCTGGCGAAGAGCTGAAGCTCAACGGCAACCTCGGTAATGGCGTCGTCGCAACCTACGAGATGAAGCTCAAGAAGATCCAAGAAAGAGAACTTCCAGAACTCAGTGACGAGTGGGTTCAAGAGAACACCGAGTGGCAGAGCGAAGAAGAGATGCGCGATGCCATTCTCAGCCAGATGCGCAAGATGCGTATCGTTGAGGCGCAGATGTCCCAGCGCGACGCCGTACTCATGGCGCTCAGCGACCTGGTGAGTGAGGACGTCGTGCCCGACGCGTTGATTCAAGACGAGACCAACGAACGCCTCCACGATCTCGGTCATCGCCTCGAGCAACAGAAGTTGAACCTCGAGAAGTTCCTGCAGGTCACTAATCAGAGTTCCGATCAGTTGCTCGAGACGCTTCGCGCCGACGCGCTCCGCGCTGTTCGTGTCGACTTGGCGCTGCGCGCACTCGTCAAGGCCGAGGACCTCGAGCCCACCGACG
>PLNQ01000087.1 GCA_003141815.1 Acidimicrobiaceae bacterium
GCGTTCGAGAGTGATCCCGTCGAGACGATCTCTCCCAACACCGATTCGTACTGCGAAGGACTCGTGAGCACGCCGACGTGCGCGTGATTCTTCGCCGCCGCGCGCACCATCGCCGGTCCCCCGATGTCGATGAGTTCGATCGAGGGATCAGACGTGAAGGGGTAGAGATTGCACACCACGAGATCAATCGCCGTGATGTCGTGTTCGGCCAGCGCGGCGCGGTGCTCGGGCTTGTCGAGGTCGGCCAGAATGCCGGCGTGAATCCGAGGGTGCAGCGTCTTCACCCGACCGTCAAGCATCTCGGGAAATCCGGTCACGTCGGCGACGTCGAGATGATCGATGCCCGCGTCGCGTAGGGCTTTCGCCGTGCCGCCTGACGCCACGAGTTCGACACCTTGCGCGTCGAGGCCTTGGGCGAGCTCAACGAGCCCGGTCTTGTCCCACACGCTTAACAACGCTCGCATCTAAATCTCCTCTATGGTCCCGGCGACGCTCTCTGGCTCGAAGCCTTGCGCGAGAGACGCCATCACCCTAGCGATGACCTCGGGATAGAGCGCTCGCTCGACCGTCTTGATTCGTTCGTGGAGCGACGACTCGTCGTCGTCGGTGAAGACCTCGACGCGCCGTTGCGCGAGGATTGGTCCGTCGTCGAGTTCTTCCGTCGCGACGTGCACCGTGCAGCCCGACACGGTGGCCCCGGCCGCCAGCGTCGCACGAACGGCGTGCCAACCCTTGAAGTCCGGCAACAGTGCTGGGTGGGTGTTGAGGACGCGGCCGGGAAAGACCCGATGAAAGGTTCCGGTCACGATGGTGCCAAAGCCCGCCATCGCGACGAGATCAACGCGGTCCTCGCTTAGTAGGCGCGTGAGTTCCGCGGTGTAGGCCTCGCGATCGAAGGACGCGGTGAAGCCACCGAACTTCTCACGGTCAACAAGCAGCGCGGTGATGCCAGCCGCTCGTGCGACGTCGAGTCCTCGACACGGTCGGTCGGCCGCCACGAGCGTCACCTCTAGTCCCGCGTTCAGCATGGCTTCGAGAATCGTGCCCGAACCCGACACCAGCACACAGAGACGAATCGGGACCAAGCGCTACATCGCCCTGACGATCTCGACCATCTTCGCGCCGGCCTCGGTGGGGTTCTGACAGACGTACACACCGGCCGCCGTCAGTGCGTCCATCTTGGCCTGCGCCGTGCCCTTCGATCCCGAGATGATGGCGCCCGCGTGGCCCATCTTTCGTCCCGGGGGCGCGGTCACGCCCGCGACGTACGCGACGACGGGCTTGGTCATGTTGAGCTTGATCCACTCCGCGGCACGCTCCTCTTCCGAGCCCCCGATTTCGCCAATCATCATCACGGCCTTCGTCTCCGGATCCTTCTCGAATTCGGCGAGACAGTCGATGAAGTTCGTTCCCGGCACGGGGTCGCCGCCGATGCCCACGCACGTGGTCTGACCGATGCCCTGCATGCTCAGTTCGTGCAGTGCCTGATACGTCAACGTGCCCGAACGCGAGACGATGCCCACCGGACCACCGGCCAGCGCGATATCGCCCGACGTGATGCCGATGTTGCACTTTCCGGGGCTGATGATGCCCGGACAGTTCGGTCCAAGAAGTCGCACACCCGGGAACTCCTCGACGAGGCGGTTGTACGTCAAGGCCTCGTCGTGGGCGGGAATGCCCTCGGTGATACAGACGATGAACGTGATGCCACCCTGCGCCGCTTCGATGATGGCGTCGGAGGCGAACTTCGGCGGCACGACCACGAACGAGGCCGTGGCCCCCGTCGCGTCGACCGCTTCCTTCACGCTGTTAAAGACGGGTATGCCGTCGACGTCCGTTCCGCCCTTGCCGGGGGTGACGCCGCCCACGACCTTCGTGCCGTAGTCGCGGTTGCGCAGGCCGTGGAAACGTCCCTGGCCTCCTGTGAGGCCCTGGACAATGACCTTGGTGTTCTCATCGACAAAGATGCTCATCGTTCTTCCTCAGTTCGCCAGCGCCACCGCGCGTCGCGCGGCGTCCAGCATGGTTGGTTCGGTAATTAATTGGTCGTTGAGGTGCGGCGCCAACAGGGCGCGGCCCTCCACGGCGTTCGTGCCGTCGAGTCGGAGCACGATGGGCGAGTTGATGGAGACCCGTTGCAACGCCTCGAGGACGCCCTTGGCGACTTCGTCGACGCGAGTGATCCCGCCAAAGATGTTGACGAAGATTGACTTCACCTTGGGGTCGGCGTTGATGACCTCGAGCGCGGCGGCCATGACGTCGGCGTTCGCGCCGCCGCCGATGTCGAGGAAGTTCGCGGCCGTGCCCCCGACTTGATTGACGACGTCGAGGGTCGACATCGCCAGTCCCGCGCCGTTCGCGATGATGCCCACGGTTCCGTCGAGGCCGATGTAGTTGAGGCCCTTCTCCTTGGCCATCTTCTCCCTGGGGTCCTCGAACTCGTCACCGCGGAACTCTTCCCACTCGGGGTGACGGTACGACGCGTTCTCGTCCAAGGTGACCTTCGCGTCGAGCGCGTGCACCTTGTTGTCGGACGTAAGAATCAGCGGGTTGATCTCCGCCAAGTCACAGTCCCCCTGGGTGTAGCACTCGTAAAGCTTGACGAGTAGTTCGGCCGCTTGCTCACGCGCGACCTCGTCGAGTTCCGCTTCGGCGACCCAGCGACGAGCCGTGGCGAGACTGAGTCCCTCGACGGGATCGATCGAGAGGAACGCAATCGCGTCGGGGTTCTCTTCGGCGACGACTTCGATCTCGACGCCACCTTGTGCGCTCAACATCCCGAGGTGCGTCTTGTTGGGGCGGTCCAGCGTGAACGACGCGTAGTACTCCTTGGCGATGT
>PLNQ01000003.1 GCA_003141815.1 Acidimicrobiaceae bacterium
TGGCTATTCCGGTGAATCCGAACACCTGTTCCGGGGTTTCCGTACACCTCTCTGAGTAGTCGGAGGTCGCGAAGCGACCGACGCTGTGGAGTGGGTGTGTCCTCTTAACTCACCTCCTTCGGTGTCATCGTAGAGCAGTTCATTTCAACGCTGGTGACGGTGGCAATCAACGCATCACTTCGTTGGTTTTTTCACTCGTGGGGTGGTCGTTTCGCTCCGACGGCGCGACGCACCCGTGAGCTCAAGGCGGTGTGTTCGTTGCAACAGTCGGTCCAAAATCGCGTCAGCGACCGTCGCGTCGCCGAGTCCCTCGTGCCAGTGACTGACGGGTAATTGTGACGTCGCGATCAGCGAGCGACCCCGGCGGTCTTCGACCACTTCCAAGAGATCGGCGGCCTGATCATCACTAAGTGGTCGAAGCAACAGATCGTCCAAGATCAAGACGTCGGTCCGCGCGAGCGTGGTCATCATTCGAGCGAGACGACCATCGGCTCTGGCGACACTGAGGTCATCGAGCAGACGCGGGACGCGCACGTAGAGCGCGCTGTGGCCGTTTCGAATCGCGCTGTGACTCAGCGCGCACGCGAGGAACGTCTTGCCCACACCGGTTGGTCCGACAATCATCACGTTGTGGTGATTCGTCACCCACGGCGAGTTGACCAGCGACAAGAACGTGGTCTTGTCCAGTCCTCGAGTGTTGGCGAAGTCCACGTCTTCCACGACGGCGCCGCTGCGAAGTTTGGCGGACTTGAGGACTCGTTCCAGTCGGCGGTTCTGTCGCTGCAGCAGTTCACGATCGACGAGCAGACCGAGTCGGTCCTCGAAACTTAAGGCCGTGTAGTCGGGGTGTTCTCGTTGTTCGAGCAGTCCCGACGCCATAGCCGGCAGTCGCAGCGACTTGAGTCCTTCGACGGTTGAGTTGGTGAGCATGATGATCTCCTAGTGGTAGTAGTTCGGGCCACGGATGTTGCTGTGCGCGGAGTGGGCCCGAGTAACCCCATCGCGCGCTGGTCGTTGGTCGAGACCGTGCTTGAGAATCGACTCGACCGACTTGTAGGAAAAGGACTTCACGGCGAGCGCCCTGGCGCACGCGGCCTCGAGTCGCTCGGGCGAGTACTTCTTCGCGAGTCGCATGACGCCGAGTGCCGAGCGAAAGCCCTGCTCGGGGTGGGGTCGACTCTTCATCAACGCCTCGACGAAGGCGGCCGTCGACGGGCCCGTCTTCTGCGCCCAGTGAACGATCCTTCCCGGCGTCCACTCCAAGTAGCGACGGTGCGAGTCGGGCATGTGCGCAGCATCCGTGGCGTGACGACCCTTGTGGTAACTGCGCAGGTGCGACGCCACGCGCTTGTTCTTGGCGAAGACCTCGACGGTTGAACCGGTGAGGCGAACCTCCACCACTTGACCGGCGAGTTGGTAGGGCACCGAGTAGTAGTGACGATCGACCTCGACGTGGTAGTCAATGTTGACCTTGGCGCCTCGCCACGCCGCGAACTCGTAGGGGTCAGTGGGCAGCGCTCGTAATGCGGGCTGGTCGAGCTCGCTAAAGAGCGACGCGCGCGAGCCTTCCAACTTCTTGAAGGGCTTGGCGTTGATGAGCTCCACCAACTCGCCAATCGCCTCGTTGAGCTGGCCCAAACTTGTGAAGCGCTGCTTGCGCAGACGAGCGATGATCCAGCGCTCGACGAGTTGCACGCCCGCTTCGACCTTGGCCTTGTCGCGCGGTTTGTAGGGGCGCGCCGGAATGATCGCGACGCCGTAGTGCTGCGCCATCTCTTGGTAGGTGGCGTTGAGGTCAGGTTCGTAACGGTGCGCTTTGGTGACGCCCGAGCGCAAGTTGTCGGGCACGACGATTTCGGGGGCGCCCCCGAAGAACTCGAAGGCGTGCGCGTGCGCGTTCACCCAGTGTTCGAGCGCCTGGGAGCGCAGCGCCTCAACGTAGAGGTAGTTGCTCGCGCCCAGCACCGCGACGAAGAGTTCGGCCTTGAAGTTCAACTGAAGCGTTCGCTCGTCGTAGATCGGAATCGTCATGCCCGGAAAGTCGACGAAGAGCTTCTCACCGGCCTTGTGGTCGAGTCGCATCACGACGCCCAGGTGGCGACGCCACGATCGGTAGAGGTGGCAGAACTGGGAGTAGCCGTAACCATCGTCGGGATGCAGCTCTCGATATTCGAGCCACAAGAGCTGCAAGGTCACGCCCTTCTGGCTGAGCTCACGCTTCACGGCGCCAAAGTCGGGCTGGGCGAACATGGAGAGCGCGGCGGGAGCCGCGTGAAAGAGTCGTCGCTCGAGCGCGTCGTCGTCGAGGTCGTCTAACGGCCACGTGAGACCGGCCACCTTCGCTCGATTGACGTAGTCCGCCACGGTCGTCAGTGGCATCGAAAGCGAGAGGGCGGTCTGGCGAAGGCTTAATTTCTCGCCGAGTCGTAGTCGCAGCACATCACGGATCTTGCGCATGGTTGTATGGGGACGGGGCACTGGTGACTCCTTCGATCTTGGTAGATCAAAGAAGCGTTATCGGTGCCCCTCTACTCACACAAACGTCAAACGACGACCTCGCTGGGGTGTACGAAAACTCCGGAACGGGTGTACGGATTCAATCGGAACGGGTGTACGGAAACCCCCGGAATCGCCATCAGGTGGAGCACTCGACCCTTTCGGCGCAAAAGTGGTCGGGAGTGAATATTCCTTCCAGCGCTTTGAACGCGGGCTACTCCGCGGGCGCCATCGGCGCCTTCGGTGAGAACGTTTTCATCTCAGAGCAGACGAACGGTGCGGCGCTTCTCTTCGTCTCTCATAACGGGGGAGTGTCGTTCACGAAGAGTACCCCCTCGAAACTCATCAGCATGCAAGGGTGTGCTCTCACGGCGGTATCGACCAAAGAGCTCTGGGCCGAATGCCCGACCGGCATGTTGGTATCTCTCCTCTTTTCGAATGACGCGGGACGAACCTGGCGTTCGCTCGCCCACCATCAGTACGGGGGCACCAGCGGAGGGTTCTTCGCGACGGCGGTTACGACTTCGCGTACCTTGACGTCGGTCCTAATCCACGAAACATCTATCGGATCAACGTCGGAGCGAGGCGCGAGCACGCCATTGGCGAATTAGCTTGCACTTCAGTCATTTCCGCCGTCTCTATGTCCGTAGAGCACGCCTTCGCGATCTGTTACACCAATGGCACCACGACGCAACTGGAACGAACGATCGACGGTGGCGTCACGTGGCATCGAGTTTCGACGACGTGACGTGAGACTCGAGGAACTCGCCAACCCACCGGTCCAACGAGTCGCTAGATCTGAAGTTCTCGCTGGCGTTCGCTCAATTCTCGTGTCCAACGACTTAACGTCGGCTCCGCGATTCTTCGTACCCGGAGCGCGTTTTCGCTCCGAACGACCACTCTGTATTCCGTTCTCGTTAGTGTGGACTGTTGGTAACGCAATAGGTAGTTAATGGTTGAGGGGATACGAATGACGCTGGACCAGGGGAAAGCGGCGAGTCACGAGCGACGCCAACGCGACCCCGAGCGCACGAAACTAGAGATCCTGGCCGTCGCCACCCAAGAGTTCGCCGATCGAGGCTTTGCCGGCGCTCGCGTCGACGAAATCGCCGCCCAGACGCGCACTACGAAGCGAATGATCTACTACTACTTCGGTTCGAAGGAGCTTCTCTACATCGCCGCCCTCGAGAAGGCCTACGAAGCCATTCGTATCACCGAACAGAGCGTCGACATCGACAACCTCGATCCCGTCGCGGCGGTGCGCAAGCTCGCCGAGCTGACCTTCGACCGTCACGAGGCAAATCCGAACTTCAGTCGCCTCGTGAGTCACGAGAACATGCAGCGCGCGAAGTTCATCACCGCCGGCGGGGGATTTCCTGGACTCGATCGACGTGTCATCAAGATGCTCCAACAGTCGCTCGAGCAGGGCCGGCTCGAAGGAGTCTTTCGTCGCGACATTGACGTGTTCGACGTGCACATGTTGATTAGCTCGTTCTGCTTTTTCCGGATCAACAACCAGTACACGTTCTTGGCGAGCTTCGGACGAAATCTCGTAGAGCCAGGTCGTCGCGCGATGTACCGCCAGATGATCGGCGACGTCGTGGTGCAGTACCTCACGAGCGCCCCGTCGTAGTCGACGACGCTGTCGTTTGTCGTCGAGTCAGGTTTCGATTTGGGACTGCAACGTGCCGAGGACTCGGTAGCAGTCGAGAACCGAGGAGATGGACGAGTTCGGCTCGCGACGCTCGCGAATGGAGTCGACGAACTCGCGATCCTGCAGTTCGATGCCGTCGAGTGACACCGCGACGTTAGAGACGTCGATCACTTCGTCGTTGCCGGTCGTCAGGTCGTCGTAGCGCGCGAGGTACGTGCCGTGGTCACAGATGTAGCGAAAGAACGTGCCGAGGGGTCCCTCGTTGTTGAAACTGAGCGAGAGCGAGCAGATCTTTCCGGACGCACTCTGCAGTTGGATCGACATGTCCATGGGGATGCCCAATACCGGATGAACGGGACCGGCGAGCACGTTGGCTCTTTCGATTCGTTCACCGCACTGGTAGGCGAAGAGGTCGACGGTGTGTGCCGCGTGGTGCCAGAGCAGGTTGTCCGTCCAACTTCGCGCGTTGCCGAGGGCGTTGGTATTCGTGCGTCGAAAGAAGTAGG
>PLNQ01000168.1 GCA_003141815.1 Acidimicrobiaceae bacterium
ACGGGAACCCGAGGAGTCCCTCATTTCACACCCTCTTCGGTCAAGTTCAGCCAACTGTCAGATCCGAAGGGAGCGGGGTCGTGACGTCCCAAGTACGGCAGTATTTTGTAGACATCAAATGCCAATGGGACGGGCCGATGATTGCCCGCCAATAGTCGTAGGTTGCGCGAAAAGGCCGTTGACGAGGGGGTTTTGGATCCAAGAGCCAGCACGGAACGGACCGATAACTTGCCTACAGGCTTTCTGAGCCTGCGCGCCGCTGGATTCCTGTAGTCAAGATGAGCAGGGCGACTTAAGCGGCGTCGGAGACCCGACGTGAACCCCCACTCTCCGAATCCCCGTCAATCGGCTCGTGCCGCCTTGTGGTGACTCCCATCACTATTGTGTGGAGCCTTCTCAGAAGCGTAACTGTTACGCCTGACCAGGACTAACTGCGAACACGCCACCAGAAGGACTGTTTTAGGCGTCGAGATGGATCGGCCACTCGTAGCGACCGGCTTCGATGGGCGCTTCGCCCTTCTTCTCGAGGTAGCTCGAGAAGCTGTACAGCCACTCTTGGTACCAGGCGCGCAGCGTCGTGTTGACCTCGGCGACGGGGATCCGTCCAATCTCTGGAAAGTTCACCGCCATCGCCTCGAAGACCAGGAGACTGGCTTCGGCGTCCGCGGCGGCGCTGTGGGCGCTGTCGAGCGCAACGCCATAGTGGCGACAGAGATCGGTGAGTTTGCGCGCCCCCTTTCGCCACTTGTCAAAGTGACGATCGAGCACGAGGATGTCCATCACACCACCAATGTCTCCGCGCTCCTCGAGCGTGGAGATCCGCAGTCGTCGACAGAGAGAATCCACCATCGTGAGGTCGTAGCCGACGTTCATCCCGACTATCACGCCGCCCGAACTCCACACCGAGACAAGTTTCGCAACAATGGTCTCCACCGCGTCACTGAGTATCGCTGCGTCGGCGACCATGTCGTCGGTGATGCCGTGGATCGCGGACGCGCCCGCGGGAATCGCAACGCCGGGGTTCACGTAGCCTCCCTCGACCTCCGTCGACGTACCGCTCGCGTCGCGTACGTGTTGGACGAAGCCGTAGGAGACCGGAACGTCACGAAATGAGCTGACGCCCGTCGTCTCGAGGTCGAAACCCACAAAGTCAGTCACTCACACGTCCTCGGTCGCACTTCGATCAGGCTACCCAGTTGTCTCGCAAACTTTGGACCAAACACGTGTCGTACTTGTGCGCGAACGTCGTGAACTCAATTGCCGCGAACGACCAACTAGACGGCTTCGCTCTCGATGCGTCCGAGTCGACCGATTTCAGTGACGATACGATCGCCGGGCTTCAGAAACCGAGGGGGCGTCTGACCGTGTCCGGAACCGTGGGGACTTCCAGTGAAGATGAGATCGCCGGGACGCAGTTCTACGACGTTGCTGAGATAGCTGACGATCTCCGCAACAGTGAAGACCATGTCGCTCGTCATCGAGTTCTGATACTCAACGCCGCTCACGCTGCATTGAATGGAGAGGTCGTTCGGATTGGGAATTTCGTCGGCCGTCGTCAACCACGGACCTGTTGGAGAGAAGTTTCGGTAGGACTTGCCCAGTGAATATTGGGCTGGCGCCCCTTGCATCTGTAGCGTGCGATCCGAGAAGTCTTGTCCGACGCAGTAGCCGGCCACCGCCGTGAGTGCGTTCCCGACGCTGAGCCCACGCGCCGTAGCGCCCATCACGACAACCAATTCGGCCTCGAAGTCAGTCGTGTCGCTCGGGACGGGAAGTTCGTCGTTCGGTCCACAGAGCGACGAAGCCCACTTCGTGAAGATCGTTGGCTGCTTGGGCAGCGCGAGCTTCATCTCTTCGGCGTGGTGGCGATAGTTGAGGGCAACCGCGAAGATCTGTTGAGGATTCACGACAATAGGACCGAGTCGAGCGTCGCCGTAGAGCTCAATCGGCGTTGTGGGATCGGTGACGTCAAGATCGGCCGCGTGGAACCAGGTCAGAAGATTGTCAAGGTGACGGATGCACTTGTCCACCGACGTGGAGAAGGCGCCGTTGGATTGTGTCGCGACGTCGATGAGTCCTTGGTCCGTGACGATGGTCGCTCGTCCGGCCAGATTGGCAATTCGCATTGATACACGGTGCTTTCACTTTGGAGCAGTGCTCGGGGGGTTCAACCATTTTACGACGCCGAAAAGGGTCGACTGTCCCAAAGTCGTCATTCTCGCCGCGTCTGGTGGCCCCACTCCCCCGGTACGACCACGCGAGCATTCCCCGGTGTCAGTAGCCCGTCGGTAGAATTGACGAGTAGAGGCCGGGGTGAGAGCCGACGTTCGCGCGGTTGGGACCCGCGAAAAACGAAGTGCCAAGAGAGGGTGATTCCAACCATTGGTTGGACACAGTATGGAGAAGAAGGACCCCTTCGTCTTACGCCACCTGGCTGAAGTTCAGCCCGAACTGTGGTGGTTGGACTCCGATCCCCTCGAACCCGAGTCGCACCCAGCTCTCATTGGAGATCTCGGTGCCGACCTGTGCGTCGTGGGCGCAGGCTACACAGGACTGTGGACGGCGCTGTTGGCAAAGGAACGAGACCCCCACCGTGAAGTCATCGTGCTCGAACAGTACGAGACGGGCGCGGGCGCCTCGGGCCGAAACGGCGGCTTCTGCAGTGCGTCACTCACGCACGGGTTCAACAACGGCATGAACCGTTTCGCGGACGAGATGCCCATCATTGAACGACTGGCCCGTGAGAACCTCAACGAGATCGAAGCGACCATCGAGCGCTACCAGATCGAGTGCGACTGGGAGCGCACCGGCGAACTACGCGTCGCGGTCGCGCCGTGGCAGTTCAAAGGCATGGTCGAAGAGGCGCGACTACGTAACGAGATGGGCGACCATGTCGAAGTGCTCGACCGCGAACAGGTCCAGGCCCGCATTCACTCACCTTCGTACGAAGGTGCACTCTTCGACGTCGACGGCACGGCCCTCGTCGACCCCGCGCGACTCGTCTGGGGTCTCGAACGCGCCTGTCTCTCGTTGGGCGTGAAGATCTTCGAGAACTCCAAGGTCGAATGGCTCGAAGACGTTGACGACGCGGTACGCGTTCACACCCCCTACGGCGCGGTGACGGCGGCGAAGGTCGCGCTCGCGACGAACGTCTTTCCATCGCTGATCCGCCAGGCGCGAAAGTACGTCGTGCCCGTCTACGACTACACGCTCGTCACCGAGCCGCTGACCGACGAGCAGATGGAGAGCATTGGCTGGAAGGACCGCGAAGGCGTCGCCGATGCGGGCAACCTGTTTCACTACTACCGACTCACGAAGGACAACTCCATCTTGTGGGGTGGCTACGACGCGATCTACACCTTTCGCGCGAAGGCCCGTCGCGACTACGAGTTCAATGCCGAAACGTACGCCAAATTGGCGAGCCACTTTCTGAAGACCTTTCCCCAACTCGCGGGTGTCAAGTTCACGCACTCCTGGGGAGGAGCTATCGACACCTGCACGCGTTTCTCCCCTTTCTGGGGAACGGCGTACGGCCGCAAGGCAACGTACGTCATGGGCTTCACCGGGCTCGGCGTGGCGTCAACGCGCTTTGGCGCGTCGGTGATGCTGGACCTCTTAAACGGGCATGACACGGAACGAACCCGTCTGACGATGGTGCGAAAGAAGCCGATACCCTTCCCGCCGGAGCCCCTACGGTGGGTCTTCATTCGCCTTACCCAGCTCGCCATTCAGCGCGCCGATAGTCACGGCGGGCGTCGAAACCTCTGGCTGAAGCTACTAGCCTTCCTCAATCTTGGATTCGATTCCTGAACGTCCGTGACGCAGCGTCACGTGAGCACGGACGCCGACGTATCCACGAGATCGCCATCGTGCGAGCGATCCTCTGACCGTTGATGCACCATCTCGCGTGCGCTTTTGAACAACTGACTTCGGAATCTTGACCCCTTGGTCCGAACGGTCCAAGGGGTCAAAAGAAACGTCTTACTCGGAGGAACCGAAAGCCAATATTGCCGCAAGCTCCGCCGCAGTCAACTCTCGCGGTTGATCCCCACTCGCCACCTTGTCGCTCTGGACGTAGTGACGGATGTCCTCGACGACTTCAGGGTTTGCCAATGTCGTGATATCGCCAACGTCGGTGAAGTTTGAGATCGAGGCGATGACTCTGCGCATGATCTTTCCCGAACGGGTCTTGGGCATATCAGCCACGATCCACACGTTCTTTGGCCGGGCCACCTTGCCGATCTCCTTTTCAATCATCGACGACACTTGTTGTTCGATCCCTTGATCTGGACTGACTCCCGGCTTTAGAGCGATGTACATCTCGACCGCATGGCCGCGCACGTCGTCGACCACGGGAACTGCCGCTGCTTCAGCCACACCGTCAACCATGATGGCCGCCGACTCCAACTCTTTGGTCCCAAGTCGGTGTCCCGAAACGTTGATGACGTCGTCCACTCGACCGAGGATTCGGTAGTAGCCGTCACTGGCCTGCATGGCGCCGTCGTTGGCAAAGTACGGCCAGTCGTGCCAGTCCTTACTGTTCTTATCGGTGTTGTACTTCTCGTAGTACGTCTTGACGAAACGATCCGGGTCTCCCCAAATCGTCTGGAAGATACCGGGCCACGGGTTGCGAATACAGATGTTGCCGGCCATGCCGCTGCCTGCCACCACCTCTTCGCCGTTCTCGTCGAGGATCTTTGGAAATATTCCAATCACCGCTGGACCACAACTGCCGGGTTTCATCGGATTAAGGGCCGGCAGACCGCTGCCCAAGAATCCGCCGTTTTCCGTTTGCCACCAGGTATCGACAATGACGGCCTCGCCCTTACCAACGACGTCGTAGTACCAGCGCCAGACGTCCGGCTCTATCGGCTCGCCCACCGTCGTCATGTGCCTGAAGTGGTAGTTGTACTTCTTTGGCTCATCGGGGCCGACCTTACGCAGCGTACGTATCGTCGTGGGCGCGGTGTGAAAGTGAGTGACACCAAGTCGCTCGGCGATTCTCCACGCGCGGCCCGCGTCGGGGTATGTGGGTATGCCCTCGTACATGACCGTCGTCGTGCCGAGTGACAGCGGGCCGTACACGATATAGGAGTGCCCAGTGATCCAGCCGATGTCTGCGGCGCACCAGTACGTGTCCTCAGGGTGAATGTCCTGGTAGTACTTCGACGTGCCGGTTACGTAGGACAAGTAGCCACCCGTGCTGTGTTGGCAGCCCTTTGGTTTCCCCGTCGTGCCGCTCGAGTACATGATGAACAGCGGCGCCTCGGCGGGCATCGACACCGGGTCAACCAACTTTCCCTTGTACGGCGGCATGATCTCATCGACGAAGAAGTCTCGTCCGGGGACCATCGGACTATTCGAGGCGTACTCGCCGGGATTCCTTCGAAATACCAGGACCTTCTCGACTACCACACCCTCTTCGAGGGCTCTGGCCACCGCCTCATCGGCCTTAACCTTGTGATCTTGGAGCACGCCGCCGCGGTAGTAACCGTCTATCGTGACCAAAACCTTGCTCTTGGAGTCGGCGATTCGGCCTCCGCACGCGGCGCCCGAAAAGCCACCGAACACTTGTGAGTGGATCACCCCAAGACGTGCACACGCGAGCATCGCCACCGGCAGCTCAGGCACCATGGGCATGTGAAAGGTGGCCACTTCACCAGTCTTCACATCACAGAACCCTTCGAGCAGCGCGGCGAACTCATTGACCCGTGCGTAGAGCTCTTGATAGGTGATGACCTCGGTTTCATCGTCTTCGAGTTCGGGTACGAAAATAATCGCCGCCTTATTTCGATCGGTGGCCAAGTGACGATCGACGCAGTTATACGAGGCGTTGAGCCGGCCGCCAACGAACCACTTCCAAAACGGAGCGTTGCTGGTGTCCAGAGTCGTGTGCCAGTACTGGTCCCACGAAAGGAGATCGCCGTACTCTTTGAAGCATTCGGGGAAGTTCTTCTCACTGAACCGATCGAAGATGCTCGGATCGGACACGTTCGCTTGCCCGATGAACTTCGCCGATGGGAAGTAGTAACCCTCTTCGCGCCAGTGCACGGCAATCTGAGCTTCCGAAACCTTTTCTGGGTCCGTCGCTTCGGTTGCCCCGTCCTTTATTTTCGCCATGCATCCCCCTCTGTCGCGATCTGAAATTCGCAAGCACCTCGTCCCGTACTGGCGGCCATTTGATTCTTGAGTTTCGGCCCGCCAGTTTGAACTTCACCTACGAACACTGCTCACTTTTTCTACCACAGTTGAACCAAGTTCTCACCTAGGAGATAAGTCCATCACACCGAAAGATCGACCATTCGGCGAGCGACACGAACACCGTGGCCGAATCACGTCGCCCCGCCCGCGCTAGGCCATCGATGGGAAAGGATCTGCGCGAATCCGAGGGGCACCACTTCGACGCTCAGCGCGGTCGTCAACGACCAGATCAGGACAGAAATGAGCGAAGTACGTCATTCCGACCCCGTGCAGCGGTAGATGAAATCACTCTCTAGAGTGCCGCACCGAGGTCCCAGTATCGATTGCCTCGCGTCTTTATGGTTGAAATGCCCCACGACTGATTCGTTCTCGTGGGTACGGGTCTCGCTCATTCCGTCGAATTCGTGATCTACAGCTTGAAGCATCAGCGCCCTCTCGATTTTCATGTCGATGTGTTAGCAGAAGTGCTCCGCTGTCGGTCATAACATTTCGTGGTCAAACACCGTTCAAGTTTTTGCCAGTACGCATGTCGCGCAGAGACGAGACCGTCGGTCGTGTTCCTTGGCCCTCAACGACCTTGCGTCAACGGGTGAACTGTTAGCGCCAGGCTAAATTTCCGTCTCTTCGCTGTGGGCACAGTCTTCCCGGCGAACCGAAGAGACATTTGAAAGCGTCGCTCACGATCGTAGATGCCAACAGCGCCCGATCCTTGCGGAACGGGCGCTGTTGGCGGTTGGGTCCGGTGGTAAACCACCAGTGACCCCCACGTTAGCCTCGCGGACCAACCGGTAGTACGACTTTGCCGTGCGTCGAGTTAATAACTCCCGCAGCCGAGGCGTACCAGGCAGCGGCGGCCGTGGCGATGCCCGTCCAACCACCGATATGCACCATGGTTGCGTGCCCCGCGCCCCAGTTTCCGATTGTCAGGAAAATAAAGGTAATCGACAGCAAGACGAAGACCGCAAGGACCGCGGAGTTGACTTTCGTCGCCGCCACCGTCATGTACAAGGTGAAAATCGTCCAGCCCAGTAGGAATATCGACACCGTGTTGGTGCCAACCAGTGCGTGTGGAGACCAGAACTCGATGGCGTAGAAGGACAACCAGAAGGCACCGTATGACGAAAACGCCAACGCGGCAAAGGTGTTCTTACGCACAAATTCCCACATACCTGCCAGCAACTGAGCAATACCGCCATAAAAAAATGCTAAGGAAAGCGCAGCAGCGACGCCGGCCCCCTTCCAAAGATTGGCATTTGCGGTGCTTAGGCAGAACGTCGTCATGGCGAATCCCGCAAGCCCCAAGGGACCCGGATCCGCTACTTTCTCATCAGCCATGTAATTCCCCCCAATTAAGGATCACTTCAAGTCACCGCGATGGTGACCCTGAATTGATTTAACACCCATGACCCCGTGAAATGTGGGATTTCTTGACATTTTGTGACGCGCTTCACAAGGTTGGGAATTTTACTTAGTGGTAACCGTAGGGATTGCAACGCCTTGCGCAAAGGCTAAGAAATAACAATTTCTCTGAAGCGCGAGCGTTTCAGTCGATGGCGTCGCGAAATGACCGAATGAACGCTTCGACGTCGGACGGCGTGGCACCGTCGAGGATGATCTTGACGAGCGCCGATCCCACGATGACGCCGTCACTAAACGACGCGGCCGACGCCGCTTGGGCCGGCGTTGAAATTCCTATGCCGACGTACACGGGCACGTCGGTTACCTCGCGCAGCTCCGCCACCACGCGCGCGCCCTCCCCCGCGTCACTGGCGGCGCCGGTGACAGCCATGCGGGCGGACGCGTAGACGAATCCCTGTGATCGTTGCGCGACGTCGCGCAGGCGCGACGGCGGTGTCGAGGGTGCCACCAAAAAGACCGTGGCCACGTCGCTCTCGTCGCAGGCCACCCGCCACTCGTCGGACTCTTCGAGTGAGAGATCCGGCACGATGGCGCCGCTGATGCCAGATTCCCTCAATCGTCCCGCCGCTCGACTCAGTCCGTAGTGGAGAAAGATGTTGTAGTAGGTCATGGCGAGCAGCGGGATCTCCGTCTCGAGTGACTCCAGCTCCTGACAGATCGATTCGATCGTGGTGCCGCGCTCGAGCGATCGCAGGGCGCCCTCTTGGATCACGACTCCGTCCATCATGGGGTCGGAGAAGGGAACTCCGATCTCGATGGCGTCGGCGCCACCGAGCACGGCGGCCTCGACGTGGCGGGTCCAGTCGGGCGTCGCGCCAGCGACGAAGTAAGGCACGAGTGCTTTGCGGCCATGCTCTCGAACCTGGCGCAGGGTGACTTCGAGCGACTTCACGCCTCACCGCGCAGTATGGACCTCACCTGTGCGACGTCCTTATCGCCGCGGCCCGAGAGATTCAGCAGTACCGAGGATCCCAGGGGCAAGAGACCCCCCGCCTCTTGGGCGATCCAGGCGACGGCGTGCGCCGTTTCGAGGGCCGGGATGATGCCTTCAGTTTCACTGAGGAGCGAAAGGGCGCTGATCACGTCGTCGTCGCCAATCGCGTAGTACTCGGCCCGATGGGTCGCGGCGAGATGTGCGTGTTCCGGCCCAATGCCGGGGTAGTCGAGACCCGCCGAAATCGAGTGGGCCTCTTCGATCTGTCCGAACTCGTCCTGAAGTAAAAGCGAGCGCATCCCGTGCAAGACCCCCGGAGAACCACTTCGCACGGCGGCGCCCCCGGCAGCTTCAATCCCGATGAGACGTGCGTCACTTTGGGCGAAGCCCGCGAACACGCCCGCGGCGTTGGATCCTCCCCCGACGCACGCAACGACAGCGTCCGGCGTGCCTACTCCGAGTTCGACGAGCTGCGCGCCAGCTTCGATTCCGATAATGCTCTGGAACTCGCGCACCATCCATGGAAAAGGGTGTGGACCCATCACCGAACCGAGGCAATAGTGCGTGTCCGCGACGCAGGTCACCCACTCGCGCATCGCTTCGTTGACCGCATCTTTCAGCGTCCTCGACCCCGACGTCACTGGCACGACGGTTGCGCCTAAGAGTTCCATTCGAAACACATTCAGCTCTTGGCGCTTGGTGTCGACTTCACCCATGAAGACCGTGCACGCAAGGCCGAGGCGGGCGGCTGCGGTGGCGGTGGCGACGCCGTGTTGACCGGCGCCGGTCTCGGCGATCACACGGGGCTTGCCCATGCGTTTGGTGAGCAGTGTCTGGCCGATGACGTTGTTGATCTTGTGCGATCCAGTGTGCGCCAAGTCCTCGCGCTTCGCGAATAGTTCGACACCCAGGCGCTTCGAGAGTCGCGGCAGCGGCGTCACCGGTGTGGGGCGGCCCGCAAATTGACGCAAGACCGTGTGGTACTCAGCGACGAAGTCCGCGTCACTCCACGCGTCTCTAAACACCTCTTCCAGTTCGAGACACGCCGGCATCAACGCCTCGGGCACAAAGCGACCACCGAAGTCACCAAAGTGACCGCGCTCGTCGGGTACACCCATCACGTCGTCGCGCTCGGTCACTTCACTCCTAAGTGGGTAAACGCGTCGCGGGCGTTGGCGACGTAGCTCTCGACAAGTACGTGATCCTTTTGACCCGGGTCACGCTCCACCCCACTCGCGCAGTCCACGCCCCACGCGTTTGTCGCGCTGATGACCTCAGCCACGTTGCTCGAGTTCAGACCACCGGCGGCAATGACCGGAACTCGAAAGTGTCGATCGCGAAGTCGCTCCCACGAGTGCGCGACGCCCGAACCCGGTCGCGGGCCGTCGATCAGAACGGCGTCCACTTGTGTCTCGTCAAAATCATCGAACTCGTCGCCGTCGATGGTGAGGGCCTTGACGACCAGAAGTGATCGCTCATGAAGTGCCGCAAGTAACGCGGGACTGAGCGCGCCGTGTACTTGCACCACGTCGACATCGAGCGCGTCAAGGTGCTCAAGGACGACCTCGTCGTTCTGATGACGAAACACGGCGAAGCGCAGCAATTTTCCCTTCATCGCCGCCGCAATCTCGGTCGCTTGTTCGAGCGTCACGCGCCGCGGTGACTCGGCCAGGATCACTCCGATGGCACTCGCGCCCGCCTTCGCCGCCATCGTGGCGTCGGCCACGTTCGTCACACCACAGACCTTCACGAGGCCCCGTTCAAATGGCCTAGGCACGAAGAGCGCTCGGCACCAACGAGAAGGCCTTCACGATGGCGGAGGGGTCGGGCGCGGTGACGAAGGCTTCACCAACGAGGACGGCGTCAAAGCCCACTTGCGCTGCTCGCTCCACGTCTTCGATCGTCGAGAGTCCGGACTCACAGACCGTGAGGCACTCGCGCGGCAGCGCGTCCATCACCGACGCGGCGTGCTCGGGATCCACCTCGAAGGTGCGTAGATCGCGTTGATTGACGCCAATGACTCGTGCACCGCAGTCGAGCGCGCGTCGCGCCTCTTCGGAGTCGTGTACTTCAACGAGCGCGTCGATGCCACAGCTCTCGGCGAGTTCGATGAACGTTACAATCTCCTCGTTACTCAGGGCCGCGACGATCAAAAGTACGGCGCCAGCGCCCGCGTCGGCGGCGTCCAGGACGTCGTTCTCGCTCACGGTGAAGTCTTTACGGAGCACGGGAAGCTCGACGGTCTTGTGCACTCGCTGGAGATCCTCGAGGGATCCGTCGAAGAAGTCAACGTCGGTCAACACCGACACGGCGCTCGCGCCCGCGTCGCGATAGACCCTCGCGAACTCGGCAACGTCGAGATCGGGGGCGAGAGGGCCCTTTGACGGCGAGCGGCGCTTCACTTCGGCGATGACTTTGATGAAGGGCGACGATCCCTTTCGAAGAGCGAGCGCGAACGACGGACCGTCGTACCGAATCACGTCAACGCGCTCACGCCAGTCTCGCGTATCCGCGTTGGCTCGCTGACGATGGCGTTGCAAGATTGCGTCGAGGTACGTAGGCGCCATCCATGAATCGTAGTTGTGGCGAAGGGGTCATCGTCCACGACTATCGTGTCGCTATGTCAGGACACAGTTTCGTAGGGTTCGCGCGATGAATTCATTCGCCTTGGACGTGCTAAACCCACTCGTGCGCGGCACGAGTCTCGAACGCGAGGAAGCGCGCTCCGCTCTCAGTGAAATTCTCGAAGGACGCGTCGACGGTGTCCTCATCGCCAGTTTCCTCACTGCCCTCACCGCCAAGGGCGAGACGGCGGAAGAGATGACGGGCTTTATTGACGCAATGATCGAGGCCGCCACGACGTTTTCCATCGGACCCGACGCGATCGACGTCGTGGGCACCGGCGGCGATCAATTGCACAGCGTCAATGTCTCGACCATGGCCGCACTCGCGGTCGCGGGCTGTGGCGTGCCCGTCGCCAAGCACGGTAATCGGGCCGCCTCTTCATCCGTCGGATCCGCGGACGTGCTCGAGGCCCTCGGGGTGCGACTCGACGCACCCGAAGAGGTCGTTCGCGCTTGCGTGGAAGGGGCGTGCATTGGTTTTCTCTTCGCCCCGACCTTTCACCCGGCGCTCGGCTACCTCACACCGATCCGTCGGGCCCTCGCCTTTCGCACGGTCTTCAACGTTCTTGGACCAATGGCCAATCCGGCACTCGTCGAGCGCTTCCTCATCGGGGTGGCACAGCAACCCCTCCTTGACAAGATGGCCCGCGTTCTCATGGCACGAGAGGTTCGCTCCGCGATTCTCGTGCACGCCGACGACGGCCTCGACGAACTCTCCCTTGGTTCACCTTCAACGCTGCACTTCGTCTCTCCCGAAGGTCACGCGATCGAGCGCATGAACGCCGGTGAAGAGCTCGGCGTGCACCACGACGCCTCGAGCATTCGCGGCGGCGACACCGCCGACAACGTACGCGCCGTGCGCTCGTTTCTTGACGCGACGCCCGGACCCGTCTTCGACGTTGTGTGCGCGAACGCGGCGCTCGCGCTCATGGTCGCTGGTCGGGCCACCTCCCTCAGCCAGGGATTCGCCTTCGCCCAGGCCAGCGTCCGGGACGGCCACGCGGCGACGGCTCTCGAACGACTCGTCGAGTTGTCAAACGCTTAGAGGAGTTTCAGTTCGGCCTTGTAGCGACGCCCGTTCTCCACGTACAGCGCCGCCGATAGCAGGGTGAGCGCGTCACTCGACGAGTCGATTTTGACGGTGGCGGGCACCCCGAGTGCCATTGCGTTCGCGGGCACCTCGGTGCGATTTCTCACTACGGCACCCGCGCCCACCGTGGCGCCACTGTGCACCTCCGCTTGGTGCAACACGATCGATCCGCTGCCCACCAGCACGCGGTCATGAATCACGCAACCCTCTAAGTGCGCGAGGTGACCCACGACGCAGTCGTTGCCGATGATCGTCGCGAACTCCGCCGTGGCGTGCACGACCGAGCCGTCTTGGATGGAGGTTCGTTCGCCCACGATGATCGTGCCGTAGTCACCGCGCAGCACCGCGCGGGGCCAGATCGACGAGTCGGCACCGACGCGCACGTCGCCAATGACGACGGCGTCGGGGTGGACGAAGGCGTCCGGGTGAATGCTGGGTACGCGACTGCCGAGGGCGTAGACGGGCACGATGGACCTCCTAATGGACTATCCACGAAATTAACTGATAGATCCGCCACACGAGGTAGATAATCGACGCCACGATGAAGAGTCGCCACCGCCACGGGATGGGTCCGTGGACCGGTTCGACGATGTTGCCGCCGCATACCGTGCACACGTCGCCCTCTTCGGGGCGATCGCAGTTCTCACACCAGTTCGCCACTACTCGACTCGAACACGAACTCGGATCGGAGAGGCGCCGAGTTCGAAGCGTTCGCGAAGGCTCCGCTCCACGTAACGCAAGTACGTCGAGGGCAATTTGCCGGCCACGAACAAGGTGAATGTCGGGGGTTCGGTCGCACCCTGGACCGCGTAGCGGATCTTGCCGGTAGGAGCCGGCTGCTTGATCTGTAGATCGCGAATAGCCCGGTTCAACGCACCCGTCGGCACGCGCTTGGCGTAGTCGATGGCCGCGTTCGACAGTGCTGGCAAGAGTCGGTGGACTCCCTTGCCCGACAGCGCCGTCGTCTTCAGCACGGGCGCGTCACCGAGGAACGCGAGCTTCTCACCCACGCCCGCGAGTACGGCGTCTCGGTCCTCGGTGGCGACGAGCTCCCACTTGTTCAACACGACGAGCGCGGGGCAACCCGACGCCGAGATTCGCTCGGCCAGTCGTTGATCTTGGCCCGTCGCGCCATCAGTGGCGTCGATGACCAGAATCGCGATGTCCGCGCGGTCGAGGGCGTCGAGGCTTCGTAGGACCGAATAGGTCTCGAGGCCGGCTTCGGTGCGCGCTCGCTTCCTCATACCAGCAGTGTCGATGAATCGAATGAGTCCGGCGCTAGTGTCGACGAGCGTGTCGATGGCGTCGCGCGTCGTGCCGGGCATGTCGTGCACGACCGAGCGCTCTTCACCAATGAGTTGATTGAAGAGCGTGGATTTGCCGACGTTGGGGCGTCCGACAATCGCGACGCGTAGCGCCCCGTCGTCCTCTTCGTTCACCTTGGGTTCACTCGTCGACTCACCCAAGTGGTCGACGATGTTGTCGAGCAGGTCGCCGGCGCCTCGTCCGTGCTGCGCGCTCACCATCACGGGTTCGCCAGCACCGAGGCTTAGGAACTCCCAGCTCGCCGCTTCGTGATGTTGATCGTCCACTTTGTTCACGACGAGCAGCACGGGCCGTCCGCTCTTGCGCACCCAACGTGCGGCCTTCGAATCTTCCTCCACGGGTCCCGTTGCCGCGTCGACGACGAGCAAGACGAGATCAGCACTCGCGAGGGCCGCTTCGGCCTGTTGCGAAACCTTGTCCTCGAGGGTGTTGCCCGACTCGAGCCAGCCTCCGGTATCAACGACCTCGAAGGCGAGGCCACGCCACTCGACGTCGACGGCCTTGCGATCGCGCGTGACGCCACGCTGTTCCTCGACGACGGCGATGCGCTTACCGGCCAGTCGATTGACGAGCGAACTCTTACCGACGTTCGGTCGTCCGACCACGACCACTTGGGGTTTTCTCACGCTCTACTCAATCCTCTGGTTCGTACCATCTCGAGTGTGGTGCGCAGATCGTCACCCGTCGTCGCGACGGTCATGACGGGGCGCGACAGGTCCTCGAGCGAGAGCCCGTCGAGGAAACGTCCTTCCGAGAGACATACGTCAGGCACGAGAC
This sequence comes from Acidimicrobiaceae bacterium, assembly GCA_003141815.1. GTDB lineage: Bacteria > Actinomycetota > Acidimicrobiia > Acidimicrobiales > RAAP-2 > RAAP-2. The sequence goes on from PLNQ01000168.1 coordinate 14,372, forward strand.
ACACGTTGGACTCGTTCACCTCACTGAGTGCGACTTGAAGGTCTTGTCCGGTCAAGAGGCCCGCCACCTTGATGTTCCCGCCGAAGTAGCGATTCTTCACGGCCTTCACCTCGACGTCACCAAAGCCGTGCTCGTCGAAGAGCGAACGCAGGATCGGCGCCGCGTACTCGCCCGTGAGAACGGTCACGTCCTCGCCGTAGTAGGTCGAGTTCTCCAGGGTTCGCGGCGCGCGATAACCCAGCGCGGGCGCGCCGTCGACCGATTGGAAGAAGCCGGAGCCCAACTTCGCCATCGACGTGCGTTTGGAGAAACTCTCGGTGAAGGCCGCCACGAGGCCGACGCCGTTCTCCGCCTCATCGAGACTCTCAAAGCTCTCGGTGCCGGGCGGTTGTAGACCGGCGACGAGGTAGAACTCGTCGCTCGCGAAGACCTTGGCCGTACCCAGCAGTTCGCGCGTGAGACGCTGGAATCGGTCGGCCAGGGCCACGACGTGTCGAGCCTCCGCGGCGTTGTGCGGGCGCATGTCCTTCTCCTCAGAGAAGGCGCTCACCCCCACGGGCACGAGCGCCACCGAGGCGAGCTCGGGGTAGAGCGAGAGTACGTCGTAGAGCGTGCGTTCGAGCTCCGCGCCGTCGTTGACGCCGGGACACACCACGACCTGACCGTGGACGACGACGCCCGCACGCAGCAATTCTCGAAGCCAGCGAAGGCTCGTCGCGCCACGGGGGTTGCGCAACATCTCAGCGCGTAGTTCGGGGTTTGTCGTGTGGATCGATACGTAGAGCGGTGAGAGGCCTTCCTCGATCACCCGTTCGAGGTCAAACTCGGTGAACCTTGTAAGGGTGGTGAAGTTGCCGTAGAGAAACGAAAGGCGAAAATCGTCGTCTTTCACGTAGAGCGAGCGGCGCATGCCCTTGGGCAACTGGTAGATAAAGCAGAAAGTGCAGTGGTTGTCGCAGGTACGGATGCGGTCAAATACCGCCGAATCGATGCTGAGCCCGAGCGGCTGGCCTTCGTCCTTGCTAATGGTGACCTTGCGCGACAACGACTCACCCTCGCGTTTCACGACGAGCGTCACGACCTGGCCGTCAATGAGTTGCTGGTACTCAATGATGTCGGTGGGCTCTCTGCCGTTCACGCTCACCAACTCGTCACCTATAGCGAGATCGACGCTCGAAGCCGGGGAATCCGGTGATATGGAGGAAATTCGGGCACCAGACACCTCTCCAGCCTAGGCACTGCGGAAAATCATGAATTACTAGGCTGTTAAGCGTGAAAGTCGACAAGGTCGTACTCGCGTCCCCCCGGGGATTCTGCGCTGGGGTCGAGAAGGCCATCAAGGCCCTCGACTGGATGACGCGAGTCTTCGAACCACCGGTCTACTGCTACCACGAGATCGTGCACAATCAGTTCGTCGTCGAGTACTTCCAATCGCTGGGTGTCATCTTCATTGACGACGTCACCGTTGTGCCTCCGGGCGCGCCGGTCATGTTGAGCGCCCACGGCTCACCGCCCTCCATCATCGAGGCCGCTCGTCAGACCGGTGGTACGGTCATCGACGCGGTCTGTCCTCTCGTCACCAAGGTCCACCACGAACTCAAGGTTCGCGCCAAAAAGGGCTACACCGTCCTCTACGTCGGCCACGAGGGTCACGAGGAAGCCGTCGGCACCATGGCCGTCGCACCCGACGCGGTGCACTTAATTCAGTCGCGCGCCGACATTGACGCGTTGATCGACGACCCGGGACCCTTCGCACTGCTCAGTCAGACCACGCTCAGCCTCGACGAGTGGCAGGACTTGCGAGAATACGCCGAGGTCGTCTTTCCCGACATTTGGATGCCCAATCGGGGCGATCTCTGCTTCGCTACCACCAACCGTCAAGCGGCGCTGCGCGAAGTGGCGGGTGACGTCGACGCGGTAGTGGTCATTGGTTCGGCGAACTCGTCGAACACTGTAGCCCTCACGAAAGTCGCCGAGGCGGCCGGTTGTCCTCGCGTCCTTCGCGTGAACGGCACCCGCGAACTACCCAAAGACCTCAAAGGCACCATCGCCGTGACGGCTGGCGCGTCGGCACCGGAGTCGCTGGTGGACGAGGTGCTTCGTTTTCTCAACCCCAAAAACGGGGTCACCATCCATTCGGTGACCGTCGAAGACGAATACTTCCCCCCACCACCCGAACTTCGTGAGATGCTCAAGGCGATCACTGCCCTCGTGGACCTGGTACTGCAGGCCCCGGAGCCTTCAAGTTTCGACAGCCAAGCCGATCGTGAGTTCACCGCAGCTGAAGTGCTCTCGGCCGTTAGTCGCTAGTCCCTGAAAAGCGGCACAGGTAGTATTTCCCCGTGACCTCGTTTCCCAGCATGGACGTCTCCACTCGCGAGCAGTGGATGGAAATCGTGGAAAAGACCATTGACGCGCAACCCCGGGTGGCGCGCCAGGTCCTCGCCATGGTGAAGGGTCTCAGCGATATCACCGACGGCTTCTCCGTCGATCAGATGCAGCACGCCCTGCAGACCGCGACGAGGGCCGAGAGGGACGGGGCGGACGAAGAAATCATCGTGGCCTCGCTTTTGCACGACGTGGGCAAGCTCATTTCGGTGCCCAACCACCCAAAGATCGCTGCGGAGATCCTGAAGCCCTACGTCCGCCACGAGGTCTACTGCATGGTCTCGTTCCACCAAGACTTCCAGGGTCGCTACTACTACGAACACTTGGGCATGGATCCAGACTTGCGTGAACAGCACCGTAGCCAGCCCTGGTACGAATTGGCGGAGAAGTTCGCCGACCGCTGGGATCAGAAGGCCTTCGACCCCTCGTTCGACGCCGAGTCGCTCGAACACTTTGAACCCATGGTGGTCAATGTGTTCGCTCAGGCAAAGTCAATTTAAGGAGTATTGATGTCTTCCGACGATCTCGAGAAGCGACGCTTGGCGCGACTGCGCACGTTCGCCATCTCCCAAGCCATGGACCGATTCAACGCGGACTACCCCGGTTTCAAGCCCGAGGACACGGTCGCGTCGATCTGCGCCTACGAAGAGGAGGGCAATATCGGCGACGTGTTGGCGAAGATGCCCGACACCATCGAGGGCGACGCCTACACCACGCTCGTCGTCGTCGACGGAGGCGAGGACCATACCGCGGAGATTGCCCGCACCTTCCCGGGTGTCAAGATCATTCAGTTTCCCGTCAACCTCGGACACGGCGTGGCCCTCCAGGTGACGTACCGCTACTGCATCGAGAACAACGTGAAGTACGTCGTCACCCTCGACGCGGACGGCCAGAACGATCCTTCAGAGATTCCCTTGATCCTCGCGCCGCTGCGCAGTGACGAAGCGGACTTTGTCGTGGCGAGCCGCGTGCTCGGTGAGGACAAGACCTCGGACGTCATTCGTAAGACCGGCGTACGGTTCTTCTCCTTCGTGATGAACCACATGACCGGCGCCGACTTGACCGACACCTCAACGGGGTACCGTGCGCTGCGCGTCACGATGCTCGCGGACGTCATCGATCGACTCACCCAAGAGCAGTACCAAACGGCGGAGCTCCTCATCACGTGCCTGAAGCGCGGCTGGCGCGCGAGTGAAGTGCCGACGGTCTGGTATCCGCGCGCGTCGGGCACGACCAAGAAGGGCAAGAACTGGCTCTTCGGCTTTCGCTACGCCCGCGTGGTCTTTGGGACCTGGTGGCGTGAGCGGTAATCAACCGAGCCGCTGACGGCTCAGCGCGTACACCGCCTCGAGTTCTTGGCGCAGTTCTTCGGTCTTCGCCGCGATCTGGGAGCGCGAGACGCGCCCCTCGCTCATTGGCGGGGTGATTGGCTTTCCCACCACGATATGAATCTTCGAGAAGCGGGGCACTTTGGCGCCCACGGGCATGGCGCGCTCGCTCCCGGCGACGCCCACCGGCACCACCACGGCGCCCGTACGAGCAGCGATGAACATCGCCCCGTCGCGCAGAGGTTCCACCGTGAAGCCCTCCTTTCGCGTACCTTCGGGAAACAGCACCAGCGCCTGACCTCGACGGAGAACCTCTTCGCTCAGGCGAAGGGACTCTCGGTCGGCGGTGTCGCGAGTGACCGGGAACGCCCCGAGGCGCTCGAGCAGCCAGCCCATGACGGGAACGCGAAAGATGCCGTCCTTCGCCATGAAGAAGACTTTGCGCGATGAGATGAAGAGGCTGCAGGCGAAGTCGACGTTCGAGCGATGAATCGGCGCGATCAACACCGGACCGCTCATCGGGATGTTCTCCGCGCCATCGACGGTCGGACGAAAGAACAGTTTCGCGAGACCCCACACGAGGCCCGCGCAGACGCGGTACGTCAGGGTCTTCTTCGGGTTTAGGACAAGGTCTTGAGCTTCAGACACTGAATTATCTCCTCGACCACGTCGTCCACGCTTCGTCCCGTCGTGTCTAGCACGAGCGCGTCGTCGGCCTGGCGAAGAGGCGAAGTCACCCTCGTTGAGTCGGCCACGTCGCGCCGAGAAACGGACGCTTCACCTTCGTCATCTCGACGACGCGCTCGTTCTTCGAGTGACGCGGTGAGAAAGATCTTGATGGTTGCGTTGGGAAAGACCACCGTCGTGATGTCGCGCCCTTCGACCACCGTCCCGAGTGGCTGCGCGCCGGCAAACTCACGCTGCCGGCCCACCATCTGTGCTCGAACGAGAGCGTTCGCAGCCACCACACTTACGGCGACGTTGACCCTCTCGGATCGGATGTCGTCTTCGACGTCACGGCCGTTGACGGTCACGCGCGGCAGCGTGGTGAGGCGTACCTCCTTCGCGAGCTCCCCCATGGCGACCTGGTCGTGGATGTCGACGCCCCGATCGAGCGCCTCGATGGTCACTGCTCGGTACATTGCGCCCGTGTCCAGAAACGTCCAGCCGAGACCCGCCGCGAGCGCTCGGGCGACGCTGGATTTACCCGAACCGGCCGGGCCGTCAATCGCGATGACCCGGTTGCTCATTGGAGCAATGCTAGGTCGCGAAAAAAGTGGGGATAGCTCGACGACACCGTCGAGGCGCCCTCGATGGTGCAGCCTCGTCCCGCGCAGCCCGCGACCGCGCTCGCCATAACCATTCGATGGTCCAGTGTCGACGCGAACGCGAAATCGGCAAAGGCAGAGGCGCTCTCTAACCCCTCGATGAAGAAGTCATCACCCTCGGACCAGACGCGACATCCCAAGTTCTGTGCCAGTGACAACGAACCAGCAAAACGATCGGACTCTTTGTGGCGCAGTTCGCCCATCGCACGAAAGGCGCTCACCCCCGACGCGGCAGCCGCCGCGACGACCAGCACAGGGACTTCGTCGACCGAGGGAATCTCGTGCGCGTGGATCTCGGTCGCCACGAGCGAGGAACTTTGAGAGTGCAAAGCGTGAATGGTTCCGCGTTCGACCAGTCGCACGTCCGCGTTCATTCGCTGGAGAACATCCACGAAGCCGACGCGCTCGGGCGAGGCGTCCACACTAAGTACTTCGAGCGTGGCATCGCGATGTATCGCACCGAGTACGGCGAAGAAGGCGGCCTGCGAGGGATCACCGGGCACGAACCAGTCGTGTCGCAGAGGTCTACCCGGGCGTAGCGTGATTTCGCGCCCCTTCCCTACGTCGTGCGACGTCAGAGCGACGCCGGCGGCCTGCAGCATGTCCTCGGTCGTCGTACGGGTGCGAACGTCCTCGGTGACCGACGAGTCGCCGTCGGCGGCGAGTCCGGCGAAGAGGATCGCGGACTTCACTTGCGCGCTGGCGACCGGCACGTGGTAACTCAGGGCGTGAAGTTTCGCGGGACTCTCCACCGTCAAGGGAGGCGTGAGCGACTCGCCGTGGCCGCGCACGATGGCGCCCATGAGTCCAAGTGGGGTCGCGACACGGTCCATCGGTCGTTTCGAGAGGGACGCGTCGCCCACCAGATAGTGAGTGCCGGGTATGGCACTGACAATGCCAATCATGAGCCGCATGGTCGTTCCCGAGTTGGCACAGTCGAGGGGCATCGTTCCCGGGTGCAGTCCTTCGTCGGGACCACTGATCAGCACGCGGCCCTCTTCTTCGATGCGCGTCGCGCCGAGGTGTTCGAGCATCACGCTCGTGCCAGCAACGTCGTCACCGGGTGAGAGTCCCGTGATGGAACTCTGACCCTTCGCCAATGCACTGATCATGAGTGCACGGTGCGAGGAACTCTTGTCGCCGGGCACGCGCACGGAACCTCGCAGATGACGGGCGGGCAATACACGTTCAACGTCGCTCATTCGTGACCCACCTGAAAGCCCATCTCCAACAACGTGGCGCTGAACGGTTCGGCCTGGCGGGCGTCGATGGCGAGGAGCAGCGTGCCGCTCGATCCTTCGATGCCGTGCGCGATCTCGATGTCGTAGATGTTCACGAGCATCTCCGAGGCGGCCATCGTGACGGCGGCCAGCACGCCGGGTTGGTCACTCACCGCGACGCGAAGGTAGGCCAGATTCTCTGAGTTGAGAGCTCGACCGGGAAGTTGGCGCCGTGCCGACGCGGCGCTCAAGAGGTCGTTCGCCACGGCGTCATGGTCATTGTTATTGAGCGCCGCGCGCAGCCCTGCCAAACGCGCTTCGAGTGCTTGGAGGGACTGACTAATTGCCGCACGGTTCTCGAACAAGACGTCGGGCCAGATGGCGGGATCGCCCGCGGCGACGCGCGTCATGTCTCGAAATCCACCGGCGGCGAGCTGCAAGAGGACGGTGTCCTCTTCAGCGACCCGACTCGCCTCGTTCATGAGAGCACCAGCGAGAAGGTGTGGCACGTGGCTCGCGACGGCGACGAGGCGATCGTGGTCGTCGGCGTCAACAGCCACGACGTTGGCGCCAAGTTCACGTAACACGCCGTGCAGCGCGCCGTAGGTGTCGGGCTTGGTGGCGACGGTCGGCGTCAGAACCCACGTACAGCCTTGAAAGAGGTCGGCTCGCGCGCCCGCAAGACCTCGCAGCTCCGAACCGGCCATCGGGTGACCGGCGAGGAAACGGGCGTCGCCGACGTTACTCACGATCGCGCCCTTCACGCCCGCGACGTCCGTCACGATCAACGACGTGTTGGACGAGTTTCGAAGCACCGCGTTCGCCGTCTCGGCGACGACGCTGGCCGGCGTCGCGATGATGACCAGCGTGACATCGCTGCGTTGCTCGGTCGCGCCAATAAGACCGGTACTGAGCGCCGCGTCAACGATGTCTCCATCGAGATCGGTGCCCGTCACGTCCCAACCTGCTTCGCCAAGCGCGAGCGCCACCGACGAGCCAATGAGACCAAGGCCGATCACGTGGGCGTGACGACTAAGCGGGGAGGTCATCACGCAGAGAAGAAGTGTTACGAAGATAGACGTGACGAAGCTCGCTTCGCGCGCGCTCGGTGTAGGCGTGGAGCAACACGCGCACGGTGAGCGGCATCGCTCCGGGCACGTTGATCTCGCTCGCGCAGAGCAGTGGCACGTCACCGAAGCCAATGCCACGTGCCGCAGCCGCCGGAAAGGACGCGGTGAGGTCGGGCGTTGTCGTGAAGAGGACGCTGATCACATCGTCGTGACGTAGCCCGTTGCGCTCCAACATCGCGAGTAGCAACTCTTGGGTCACCTCATTGATCTCTTCGGCAGAGTTGATAGCGCACGACGACGCGCCCCGTAGACCTCGTACCATGGCGGAACTCATGAAGGCATCGTAGAGGCCAGCTCATCGGTCATCCCAACGGCCTCCATCAAACGGCGCACTTCGTTGAGCGAAAGTTGGCGATACGAGCCCGGCGAAAGTGTCGCGTCCTGCAAGGGCCCGATGCGTGTTCGAACCAGTCGGGTGACCTCGTGGCCGACCGACGCGCACATCCGACGTACTTGACGATTGCGTCCTTCGTGGATGACGATGCGCAGCAGTCCCTCACTGACACGAGAGACCTGCGCGACGGCGGTGACCCCGTCGTCGAGTTCCACGCCCTCCCTCAGTCGACGCAGAGCGCCCGGCGAGGGATCGCCGTCGACGCGTGCGAGGTACTCCTTGGCGATACCCGAACTCGGGTGGGTCAAGAGGTGAGCCAGTCGGCCGTCGTTGGTGAGTATCAAGAGGCCTTCGGTGTTCATGTCGAGTCGCCCCACGGGAAAGATCCGCACCGGGGATTCGACGAGGTCCAACACGGTGGTGCGGCCCTGGGGATCGGACGCGGTGGTGACGACGCCGTCGGGTTTGTTCAAGAGAAAGTAGACCTTGCTCTGAGAGGTGGGTGCGAGTTTTCCGTCGACGCAGATCAACTGAACCTCGGGGTTGACGCGGTTACCCAGTTCGGCCACGCGCCCGTCGATCGTGACCCTCCTCTCCGTGATCAAGATTTCACAGGCGCGACGAGACCCGTAGCCCGCGCGCGCGAGCGTCTTCTGTAAGCGCTCTCCCTCGTCCAACTACGACACCTCGTTGACGTCGAACTCATTCGCCATTTCGTCCGCGAGGGTGTTGGCGGTCTCGATCGGGGGCATGAACTCTTCAATGGGCGGTAGATCACTGAGTGTCGCAAGTCCCATCCGGTCGAGGAAGGTCTCCGTCGTGCCGTAGAGGATGGGTTGACCCGGACCGGGGGCTCGACCGAGTTCTTCGATATACCCGCGCTGTTCCAGTAGTCGCACCACGCCGTCGACGTTCACGCCTCGCAACGCCGTGATCTGTGCCCGAGAGACCGGTTGGCGATAGGCAATAATCGCCAGTGACTCGAGGGCGGCCGAACTCAGACGGTACGAGACGTCGCGATTGGCGAACTTTGTCACCCACGGCGCCACGTCGGGCGCGGACTGCATCACCCAGCCGCTGGCGAGTTCCACCACTTGAAAGCCCCGTCGCTGTTCGATGAACTCACTACGCAGCGCGCGAAGGGTCTCGACGACCGCCTGCGCGTCGACGTCGGCGACGTCGGCGAGCTCCTCGGCCGAGATCGGCTCGAGCGCCACGGTCAACATGGCTTCGAGTTTCTGTTCGAGCGATAGCTCATCCCTCATAGCGGTCAACCCCTCCTAGATCGAGTCCCAGTGTCGAATCGATCCACTCGATCTGCACGTCACCGAACGTGGCACCTTGGCCCAGTTCGACGTGGCCCAACTTGCACAGTTCGAGCAACGCGAGAAAGTGCACGATGATCTCGATGCGCGTCGTAAGGCCCTCAATGAGTTGGCGAAAGGACAGTCGACCCCTCGTGGGCAGACTCTGGGCCAGCGAGGCCACAGTCTCGGCGACGGTGACGGCGTCGACGGTGACGTGGTGCAAACGCACCACGGGCACGGGCTTCTCCTCGATCCCGCGCAGGTACGCGAGAGCTAGCTGCGCGGTGGTCACGCCCGCGAGGAGGTCGGGAGGTTGAACGTCAAAGCCGTCGTTCACGCCTCGAAGGCGCGGATAGGCCCGGCCGGCTCGCTCGAAGAGCGAAACGAAGGCGTCGGCGAGGGCGGCGTAGGTGCGAAGCTCTAAGAGTCGAGCGAGGAGAACGTCGCGCTCTTCCCATCCGACGAACTCTTCGTCCAGTTCGCCATTGTCGCGGCCCGGTAAGAGGCGCTGACTCTTCATTTCGAGGAGCACGGCACCGATCAAGAGGAACTCGGAGAGCTCGTCCATCGCCAAGGTCGTCGATTCGTCACGCAGGACGGCGACGAAAGCGTCCACCAGTGGGGACAGGGGCACGTCGAGGATGTCGACATCGTGCGTGGAAATCAATTGCAGCAGAAGTTCTACAGGGCCGCTGAAGGACGGCGTCGTCACGACGAAGGTCACTCGCCAACCTTACTTCGTGCCCTCGTGAGGGACCTCACCTACGATTGAACGATGAGGATACTTTCTGGAATGCAACCGTCAGGGTCGCTGCACCTGGGGAACTACCTCGGCGCGCTGCGCCAGTGGGTGGACGCACAGAACGCCGACGCCTTCTACTGCGTCGTGGACCTTCACGCGTTGACGTTGCAAATCTCACCCGAGACGCTGCGTTCGAACACCATGGATCTACTCGCCACGTACCTGGCTTCGGGGCTGGACCCCGAGGTCTGCACGATCTTCATCCAGAGCCAGGTCCCCTACCACGCCCAATTGAACTGGCTCTTGGAGTGCGTGACGACCTACGGCGAGCTCTCGCGCATGACGGCCTTCAAGGAGAAGTCCCAACGCCAAGAGGGGTTCCGGGTAGGACTGTTGACCTACCCCGTGCTCCAGGCCGCCGACATCTTGCTCTACAACACCGAGGAGGTACCGGTCGGCGAGGACCAACGCCAACACCTGGAGTTAGCGAGGACGATCGCCGAGCGATTCAACAATCGCTTCGGCGAGACCTTTCAGGTACCACTAGGCACGCAGCCCAAAGTGGCCGCACGCGTTATGGACCTCCAAGAGCCCACGCGAAAGATGAGTAAGTCGGTCTCCAGTCCCCTCGGCAACCTTCACATGTTCGACTCGCCCGAGGACATCAAAAAGAAGATCGCCAAAGCGGTCACCGACACCGACGGCGAGATGCGCTTCGACTGGGAGAAGAAGCCTGGCCTGTCCAACCTGCTCGAGATCTACTCGAGCCTCTGCGGCGAAACGCCCGAGCAGGTCGCTGGTCGCTACACGCGCTACGGCGAACTCAAGACCGATCTCGCCGAGCTCGTCGTCGCCACCTTCGCGCCCATGAAGCAGCGTTACGAGGAACTACTGCGCGACCCCGCTGATCTCTACAAGATCGCCGCGAAGGGTGCGGACAAGGCATCGGACGTCGCGGGCGTCGTCTACAGACGCGCGGCCACGGCTATGGGTCTCTCCTAGAAGAGAAGGTTCTGCCACCAGGTTGCCACGTCCGGCAGGAGGTTGGTGCCGACGTGGAAGAACGAGTAGTCCAGAATGATGAAGATGAAGAAGAACGGTAGGGCTCGCTGGCGAAAGTGGTAGTAGCTCGGAAGATGGCGCGTTGGTATGAAACGCTCGATGATCGCTGATCCGTCGAGTGGCGGGATGGGAAGCATATTAAAGACCGCTAGGATGAGATTCACAGTTCCGAACGCGACACCAAACGTGAATTCATTGACATTGTGCCCGACGTGGATTTCGAACTCACAAAAAGCGAAGCCCACGGCGGACAGGACGATGTTGACGGCCGGACCGGCGAGTGCCATCCATAACACCTGTTTGCGCGGATTGCGCATGCGCGATGGATTGACCGGCACTGGCTTGGCGTAACCGAAGGCCGGGAGGTGCGAGAACACCAAGAGCGCCGGCATGAGGATCGTCCCGAAGGGATCGACGTGACGAAGCGGATTGAGGGTGAGGCGATGTTGTTCTTTCGCTGTGGGATCCCCGAACAGATTGGCCACGTAGCCGTGCGCCACCTCATGCAAGACGACCGAAGGAACGAGGCTGATGAAGTAGAACCAATAGAACATCGAGATCTACCTCTTAGTCGTGGGCTCGAGGGTGAGCGTTTTCGTACTCGCGCTGCAGTGTGTTGATCGATACGGCGGTGTAGAGCTGCGTGGTGGCGATGGAGGCGTGCCCCAACAGTTCTTGCACCACTCTAATATCCGCCCCGTGCGCGAGCATGTGCGTCGCACAACTATGACGAAAGACGTGCGCGCTGATTCGTGTGCGTTCTATTCCTACGTGCAGTGCACGTTTATGGATGACCACGTCGATACCCTGACGCGACAATGGTCCGCCGCGCGTGTTGAGAAACACCTTCGAACTCTTCGTCGTCGCGAGCAGTGTCCCTCGCCCGCCGGGGCCCAGGTAGTCCACGAGCGCCTGTTCCAGTGTCGCGCCCATGGGCACTAATCGCTGTTTGGCGCCCTTGCCCATCAAGAGCACAAGTTCCTCATCAAAGTCGAGGTCCCCGAGAGCCAGTCCCACGACTTCACTGACCCGAGCGCCCGTGCCGTACAGGAGTTCGAGGAGCGCCCGATCACGCAGGTCTACGGCGGACGTTGAAGGGATGGAGTCCAAGAGCTTGACGATCTCTTCTTCGGCGAGTGGTTTGGGCAACGTTCTTCCGCGGCGCCCGCCCTTCAATCGAGCACTGGGATCGACGTCGAGGTGCGCTTCGTCGACCAGGTAGGCGAAGAATCCCCGCACCGCCGCCACGGCGCGAGCGACCGTGCTTGAAGCACGCTTCGATTCACGCAATTCGTTGAAGTAGTGCTCGAGGTCTTCCTCACGGAGCGCGTCGAGCTCTAGTTTTTTTCTCTTCATCCACGAGGCGAGGCCGCCGAGGTCGCGTCGATAGGCCTCGATCGTCGCGCGACTACGCCCTTTTTCTATCGTGAGCCACTGCTGGTACTCCTCGAAGAGAGCCTCAAAGCTCGTCAAAGAACGTCCCAAAGACTCGGTGCAACGCGATCGTCGTCGTCGAGTCGATAGCGGGTGCTGCGCGAAGTGTCTGGCGAAGTTCCTCGGGCGAAAACCAGTGAATCGTCGAACTTTGCTCTTCGGGACCTGCCGGGGCGCGTTCGCTTTGGGTTAGTTGGCGCGCTACATAGATCGTCATCACTTGATTGGTCCACCCGGGCGAATTCATGAATCGTCCGAGCAGCGTCCACTCGTGCGCGACGAGGCCCATCTCTTCGAGTAGTTCGCGCTTCGCGGTCTCTAACGGAGGCTCACCTTCGACGTCGCGCGTGCCAGCGGGAATCTCCAGGGTAAAATCGTCAAAGGTGGCCCGGTACTGGCGGATGAACCCGACCTGTCCGAGGCCATTGATCGCGAGAACCGCGACCGCTCCGTGGTGGACTGCGACGTCGCGTTCGAACGTGGTGTCGCCGTGGCGAATAGTGCGTCGCTCGACGTTGAAAACGTGCGAGTGAAAAACCTCTTCTGCTCCTTCGACATGGAAGGAGTCGCTCACAAGGTCGCGTCGACCGTCGAAGGATCGATGATGTGCGGTTCGCGGCCTTCTTTACGCAACGCCGCGGCCTTAATCAGACCGAGAAAGAGGGGGTGGGGCCGATCGGGGCGCGATTTGAACTCGGGGTGGGCTTGCGTGCCGACGAAGAAAGCGTGACCCGGTAGCTCGACGAACTCCACGAGTCTTCCGTCTGGCGAGTTGCCCGAACAACGAAGGCCCGCCGCCTCGAACTGGTCGCGGTAGCGGGCGTTGAACTCGTAGCGGTGTCGGTGGCGCTCGGACACTACGGTCGTCCCGTAGAGCTCAGCGACCTGGGACCCCTCGTCCAACATGGCGGGCCACGCGCCGAGACGCATGGTGCCACCAAGGTCCGTGACGTCCATCTGCTCGGCGAGTAGTGAAATGACCGGGGCTGACGAACTGTGCGTGAACTCCGTGGAGTGCGCGTCGCCGAGGCCGAGCACGTGACGAGCGAATTCGATCACTTGAATCTGCATGCCGAGGCAGATCCCGAGATAGGGAATGTCGTTCTCACGGGCGATCCGGGCCGTCGCGATCATGCCCTCGATGCCACGTTCCCCGAATCCACCAGGCACGATGATGCCGTCCAACTGTCCGAGGCGGTCGGCGTCGATCTCGGAGGGAACCCGTTCTGCTTCGAGCCACTCAATGGTGGTCTTCGCGCCGATTCCAAAGCCCGCGTGGCGAATGGACTCGCCGACGCTCAGGTAGGCGTCGGGCATGGTCACGTACTTGCCAATGATGCCGATTCTCAGGTTGCTCGTCGTGTTGTGTACCCGGCGGACAACGCTCTCCCAGGGAGCGAGGTCGATGGGGTGCTCTTCGAGGTCGATTCTCAACGTGTTGCAGATGATCGTGTCGAGACCCTCGTGGTGCAGCGTGATAGGGATGTCGTAGATGCTCTCCTCATCGACCGCCGATATCACGGCGTTCACGGGTACGTCGCAGAGCAACGAGATCTTGCGCTTCAGACTGTCCGAAATTGGCTGGTCACTGCGACAGACGATGACGTCGGGCTGGATGCCGCGCGAACGAAGCTCCGTCACGGAGTGCTGCGTGGGTTTGGTCTTCTGCTCGCCGGAGGGCGCGAGGTACGGCACCAACGTGAGGTGCACGTAACAGACGTTGTCGCGGCCGGCGTCGCGACGGAACTGACGAATCGACTCAATGAAGGGCACGATCTCGATGTCACCAACAGTCCCGCCAATTTCGACGATGACGACGTCGGCGCCCAAGGTGCCTTGACGGCGGATCCTCTCCTTGATCTCGTCAGTAACGTGAGGAATGACCTGGACGGTTTTACCGAGGTAGTCGCCTCTTCGTTCTTTCGCGATCACGTTCGAATAGATGGAACCGGTCGTCGTGTTCGAGATCTTTGAGAGCGACTCATCGATGAAACGCTCGTAGTGTCCGAGGTCGAGGTCAGTCTCGCCTCCGTCGTCGGTGACGAAGACTTCGCCGTGCTCGCCGGGGTTCATTGTGCCGGGATCCACGTTTAGATAGGGATCGAGTTTGCACATCGTGACTTTGAGGCCACGGGACTTGAGGAGTCGACCGAGCGAGGAGGCGGTGAGACCCTTACCGAGTGAACTCGACACTCCACCCGTTACAAAGACGTACTTTGTCATTGCAAAACTACGCTTCTCACGGAACAACATCCTAGCGAGAGAAATCAGCCTCAGCGCGAACTTCGACAGAGTTTTCAAGTAATTGTTTTGCGAGTGCACGTGATTCTGCCGTGACGTCATCACCAGCCAGCATTCGAGCAATCTCTCGAACCCGCTGGTCGCCCGCGAGTGCGCGCACGGACGTCCTTGTGACACCGTGGTCAATCGTTTTCTCAATCACAAAATGATGGTCGGCCCGCGCAGCCACCGAGGCCAAGTGCGTGACGGCGAGAACCTGCTGACCACGACCCACCTCACTGAGACACTCACCGATCTGCTGAGCCACTTGACCACCGAGGCCCGCGTCGACTTCATCGAAGACCGCCACGACGTCCGTGTTGGCCGTCTCGAGAGAGATCGCGAGTAAGACACGACTGAGCTCCCCGCCACTGGCGAGGGTGGCGAGCGGGCCCTCCGGCAGACCGGGATTGGGGGTAAAGAAGATCTGCGCGTCCGAGCCGTCGTCGCCGTCGACCACGAATCGTAACGAAGAGTTCGCGAGGGCGACGCGGGTTAACTGCTGGCGAACAGCGTCGGTGAGATTGATGGCGGCGAGCTCTCGCTCGTGGCGAACACGGCTCGCGAGCAGGTCCTCTCGCTCTTCCAGGGCCCGAATCTCCTCGTCAAGGCCGTCGAGTCGGTCCTCTTCGACCGTGAGCCGGTCGTGTTGCGCTTCGAAGTCGTGTCGAGAAAACAGTGCCGCTTCGAGCGTGCCGCCGTACTTACGCGCGATCTGTTGGAGCACGCTCGCTCTCGCGTCGAGCTCTTCCAGGATTCGCGGATCAAAGGCGTCGCCGTCACCCAGTTCAGCGAGTTCGCGTAAAGCCTCTCGAGCCTGAATGAGTGCGCCTCGAAGACTGGCGCGGACCGGATCGAAGGCCTCACTCTCGGGGAGTCGGCTCAGGGCCTGTGCGTACTGGGACAAGACGGCCTCGTCACTCTCGGCGTCGAAGAGTTCGAGAACTTCGACGAGCGCGGCTTGACCATCTCGGAGCGTCGTGAGTCGCGTGAGCTCCTCGAGAGTGTCGTCGAGCTCTGTGGCTGAAAGTATCGCGGCACCGTTAAGTTCACGAATCTGGAACGTGAGAAACTCGATCTCACGCGTCCGTGTCGACTTGTCACCGCCGTACCCATCTCGAAGGTGACGAGCGTCACTGAGTTGGCGTCGCACCGCGTCGAGTTCACCAGTGTCGACGGCGCCACTCTCATCAATGAGACGGACCGTTTCGCTTCGACTCCGCAGTGCCAGCGAATCGTGTTGACCGTGGATCACGATCAACTCCTCGGCCAACGCGCGCAGGGCTTCAACACTCGACGGTGCGCCATTGAGGGAACTGCGAAGACGGCCCGAACTGCTCGTTTCTCTCGAAAACGACAACTCTTCACCACTGTCGCGAACGAAGAGCGCGACCGCACGGGTGTCGGAGGTGAAGGCAAAGCGCGACGCGCTCGCGTCACTCCCTAGACAGAGCCCGAGTGCGCCCAGCAAGAGCGTCTTGCCCGCACCCGTCTCGCCAGTGAGGACGTTGAATCCGGGACCGAACTCCAAGCGCGCGTCGTCGATAACTCCAAGTCCGTGGGCGTAGAGCTCAACGAGTTGTGCCTTAGGCATGACCTTCTCGAAGGCTTCGACGAAGCCGCGTCGCGAGATCGAAGCTTCGCGTCGCGACAACGCGCACCGGGGTCGGGCTTTGGCGCACGTCGACGTAGTCGCCCAATTCCAGGGCACCAATCGTCGTTCCGTCGGCCACGAGCATCGCGGGCTTGTCCTCGACGACGAGTCGGATGACCTTGTCGACCGGTACGACAATGGAACGATCGATCGTGAAGTGTGGCGCGATGGGAGTGAGAATCATGATCGAGAGTGACGCGTCGACGACGGGTCCTCCAGCCGAGAAGTTGTAGCCAGTACTACCGGTAGGCGTCGCGACCATGACGCCGTCGGCCGAGTACGTCAAGTACTCCTCCCCGTCGACGAAGGTCTTCACTTTGACCATGTGACCGGCACTCGCGCGTTCCACGAGAACCTCATTCAGCGCGAACGCTTCGAGCCCGGTTCCGGAGCAGGTGACCTTGAGCGCTAGACGCTCTGAGACTGAGTCGCTCTTGAGCGCGTCCTTCACGCTGTCCTCGACGTCGTTCGACGGCACGTTCAACAGAAAACCCAGATGTCCTAGGTTGACCGCCACGATTCGCGCCCCAGCGTCATGCGCCAATCGAGCGGCTTTCAAGAAGGTTCCGTCGCCGCCGAGACTCACGACCAACGTTTCATCGTCCAAAAAGGCTTTCTCGGACGAATCCAAGAGGTGCAGTGACGACGTGATTCCTTGCCGTGCCAGCCGCTCGCCCACTTCCGCGGCGAGTTTGACCGCGTCGCCACGATTGCTAAAAGCCGTAAAAAGAACCTGGGTCATGTCACACCTCGCCTTAATGGTAGTAACAAAGGTTGAACGGACCGACCACGCGAAAAGGCCCCACTGACGTCTGCATAGAGATGTTGCAGGTCGAAGTGGGCCCGAACGTCAAGAGGCGCGGTCGACATGGAACACACCAGACCCCACCATGCTCAGGTAGTCGCGGATCGCGATCGCCGCAACGGAGGAAGCGTCGGCGGCGGTTGAAGGCGTGGTGGCAGTTCTCTCAGGAGAGCAGTCGTCGCGTCAGCGATGATTCGAACCGCGTTCTCGAACGCGACCTCAGTGTTCTTCGACGTCGAACTGACACCGCTCACCTTTCGAACGTACTGGCGGGCCGCTGATTCAACCTCATCGGTCGTCGCTGCTGGCTCAAGACCACGGAGCATAGTGATGTTTCGACACATGGCTAGACAGTAAAGGGCTCGACGACCTTCGATTCAACATCTCTCATTGGTCCAATATTTCAGACCGAAACGTTCCGAATCTGCCCGGAAGGTTCGGCGCCTCGTTGCATAAATCGACGAGAACAGATCTCCGGCGGGAATCGTTGCATGTTCGCTCCGTGAGGGATCGACGCCAAGATCGTGGACCTTTCCAACTTCTCGACGTCTTTCGACTGGGCGGTTTCAAGGGGTGAGC
>PLNQ01000098.1 GCA_003141815.1 Acidimicrobiaceae bacterium
CGATCCCGAAGTCGCCGAACGCTCCGACGACCTCGTCGTCTACGGCGGCACGGGACGCGCCGCGCGCGACTGGCGCAGTTTCGACGCGCTGATTCGAACGCTCACCACCCTGAAGGCCGACGAGACGATGTTGGTGCAGTCGGGTCGGCCCGTGGGCGTCCTACAAACGCACGAGTGGGCGCCGCGCGTGCTGATCGCGAACTCGAACCTCGTGCCCGACTGGGCGACGTGGCCCGAGTTCCGCCGACTCGAAGCACTCGGCCTCACCATGTACGGCCAGATGACCGCGGGCTCGTGGATCTACATCGGTACGCAAGGAATCTTGCAAGGTACCTACGAGACCTTCGCGGCCATTGCCGTCAAACGCTTCAACGGCACTTTGGCCGGCACGTTGACGCTCACTAGTGGCGCCGGCGGCATGGGTGGCGCGCAACCACTCGCCGTCACGATGAACGACGGAGTGTGCCTCTGCGTGGACGTCGATCCCAGTCGTCTGCAACGTCGGGTGGATCAGCGCTACTTGGACGAGTGGACGGACGACCTCGACGAGGCTCTTGCGCGAGTAAGTCAAGCGAAGAAGGATCGCCAGGCACTGAGCGTCGGACTGCTCGGCAACGCCGCGACGATTCTGCCCGAGATACTTCGTCGTGGCGTCGAGGTCGACATCGTCACCGATCAGACGTCCGCTCACGATCCGCTGAGTTATCTACCCGAAGGAATAGACCTCAACGACTGGCACGACTACGCCGACAAGAAGCCCGAAGAGTTCACCGATCGTGCTCGCGAGTCCATCGTGCGCCACGTCGAGGCGATGGTCGGCTTCATGGACGAGGGCGCCGAGGTCTTCGACTACGGCAACTCACTGCGCGGTGAAGCCCAACTCGGCGGCTACCCAAGGGCCTTCGACTACCCGGGCTTCGTGCCCGCGTACATTCGTCCGCTCTTTTGTGAGGGCAAGGGGCCTTTTCGGTGGGCGGCACTTTCGGGCGATCCCGCCGACATCGCCGCGACCGATAAGGCCGTGCTCGACCTCTTTCCCGAGAACGACCTCTTGCGTCGATGGATTACCAAGGCCCAAGATCGAGTGGCGTTCCAAGGACTACCGGCGCGCATCTGTTGGCTCGGTTACGGCGACCGCGACCGTGCTGGTGTCAAGTTCAACGAACTCGTGGCGTCGGGCGCGGTGAGTGCGCCGCTCGTCATCGGTCGCGACCACCTCGACAGTGGCTCGGTCGCCTCGCCGTACCGCGAGACCGAGGCCATGCTCGACGGCTCGGACGCCATTGCTGACTGGCCGTTACTGAACGCTCTCGTGAACACGGCGTCAGGCGCGTCGTGGGTGTCCATCCATCACGGCGGGGGTGTGGGCATTGGGCGTTCCATTCACGCGGGACAGGTCTGTGTCGCCGACGGCACCGCATTAGCCGGTGAGAAACTTCGCCGCGTGCTGACGAACGACCCCGCCATGGGCGTCCTTCGCCACGTCGACGCCGGCTACGACATCGCTGACGAGACGGCCGAGAAGACGGGCTTGCGCGTACCGATGCGCGAGGGCTGATGACGACGCGCATCGTTCGACACGTGAGTGAATTGACGACGAACGATCCCTCGCTCGGTGACTTCAGCGCGCTCGGGCGACTCTTCGACGCGGCCTTCGTCGTGGACGACGAACAGGTGCTCTGGGTGGGTCCTGACAGCGAGGCGCCCGACGCCGACGAGGAGATCGACGCGGACAATCGCGCCGTGGTGCCGGGCTTCGTTGACTCGCACACCCACCTTGTCTTCGCGGGCGAACGCAGCGACGAGTTCGAGGCGCGCATGGCGGGCGTTCACTACGACGGTGGGGGAATAGCGCGCACCGTCGCTTCGACGCGCGCGGCGACGCTCGAGGAGCTGCGACGTGGCACACGCAAACGTGTCGCCGAGCTCTTTGCCGGTGGCGTCACGACCGTGGAGATCAAGTCCGGCTACGAGTTGACGACGAACGGCGAGACGCGAGCACTCGAGGTGGCCAGCGAGTTCAGTGAAGAGGTGACCTGGCTGGGCGCCCACGTGGTTCCTCCAGAGTTCGCGAACAACCGAGACGGCTACGTCGATCTCTTGACCTCTTCGATGCTCGACTCGTGCTCACCCCACGCAAAGTGGGCGGACGTCTTCTGTGACCGAGGTGCCTTCAGTGTCGATGAGGCGCGTGAAGTCCTTTCCAAAGCCCAAGCGAAAGGTCTAGCACCCCGTCTTCACGCCAATCAACTGGCCCACAGCGGCGCGATTGCCCTGGCGGTCGAACTTGACTGCGCCAGCGTCGACCACTGTACGTATCTCGACGATCACGACATCGATCTCTTAAGTGCCTCGGCGACCGTCGCCACGTTGCTCCCGGGAGCAGAGTTCTCGACGCGATCGCCCTACCCGTCAGCTCGTCGGTTGCTTGACGCCGGAGTGAGCGTGGCGCTCGCGACGGACTGCAATCCGGGATCTTCCTACGTGACGAGCATTGCCTTCGTGATTGCGTTAGCAGTGAGAGAGATGGCCATGACCGTCGACGAGGCGCTCTATGCCTGCACCAAAGGCGGCGCGCTCGCGCTTCGTCGTGGCGACGTTGGTCATCTCGGAGTGGGCGCGCGGGCCGACTTTGCCGTTCTCGACGCTCCTCGCGCGGCGCACCTGGCGTATCGGCCGGGCGGAAACATTGTGGAGAAAACATTTCGCGTTTCGCTTGCCTGAGGAGATCTAACACCAGCGGCTGAACGAATATTCGAATGTCAAACTGGCGAGAAATTGAGACAAATTTGAACAAACGTCGTCCAACGAAAAGCAGTATTTTCCATCGCGAACGACCCATTCCTCTCGATCTCTAACTTCTCGGTTCAGAAAAAACTTCCAGTCCGGTCGGTGTTTGGCCTTTCGTGAATTGGGCGAATTCAATTGGTCGTCGCAACACCTCAATTATGGAGGTGTCAATGGGCAGGCCCGCAGGGTGGATGAAGGAGTTAACAGGGAGGTCACCGATGAAGTCGCCGGGTGCGCCATCGCTTCGAAGGGAGGTCGAGCGCGAATTCTGGCGTGAGATAGCGACGGGCGTCACGAGCGAGGCGGCGGCGGCGAAGGTCGGCGTTTCGCCAGTGGTCGGCTCGAGGTGGTTCCGGCATGGTGGTGGAATGCCCTCAATAAGTCTCGCCCCACTTTCTGGTCGTTACCTGTCGTTTCGCGAACGCGAAGAGATTGCGATCTTGAACGCGCAACACGTCGGCGTTCGCGCGATTGCCCGTCAGTTGAATCGTTCTCCCTCAACGATCTCGAGAGAGCTACGCCGCAACGCGGCGACCCGCGGACAGAAACTCGAGTATCGGGCCTCGGTGGCGCAGTGGAAGGCAGAGCTCGTGGCTCAGCGCCCCAAGACGGCCAAGCTGATTAAGGACGAGCGCTTACGCGACTACGTTCAAGAACGACTCTCCGGACAGGTTTGTCGGCCGAATGGATCACCGGTTCGTGGTCCCGCGACCGTGCCGTGGAAGGGTCGAGGCAAGCCGCACCGCCAGGATCGACCGTGGGTCTCGGCATGGAGCCCCGAACAGATCTCTCAACGGCTGAAGGTAGATTTTCCCGAAGATGAGACCATGAGAATTAGCCACGAAGCGATCTACCAGGCGCTCTACGTCCAAAGCCGGGGCGCGCTCAAACGTGAACTCGTCGCTTGCCTGCGCACTGGACGGGCGCTTCGCGTTCCACGGGCGCGAGCGCGGCGTCAGGCGTGGGCGCACGTGACACCCGAGGTGATGATCTCAGAGCGCCCCGCCGAAGCTGACGACCGTGCAGTGCCCGGCCACTGGGAAGGCGATCTGCTGATCGGACTGGAGCGGTCGGCAATCGGCACGTTGGTCGAACGCACGACTCGATTCACGATGCTCATTCATCTGCCGCGCGAAGACGGCTACCGACACAAGCACACTGTTAAGAACGGACCCGCCCTCGCCGGCTACGGAGCGGTCACGATGAAAAACGCGTTGGCTGCGACGATGACCACGCTGCCCGAGCAACTGCGTCGGTCGCTCACGTGGGATCGTGGCAAGGAACTCTCCCAACACGTCACCTTCAAAATTGAAACAGGCGTGCCGGTCTACTTCGCCGATCCACAGAGTCCTTGGCAGCGAGGCACCAACGAGAACACCAATGGACTCCTCCGCCAATATTTTCCAAAGGGCACTGACGTCTCGCGATGGACCGCTGAGGACCTTGAGGCGGTTGCTCACGCACTCAACACCCGACCGCGAAAGATCCTTGCGTGGAAGACACCAGCCGAAGCACTCGATGAGCACCTACGCTTGGCACAGCAATCAAGTGTTGCGTCCACTGATTGAGTCCGGTTTGATAACCGGAATCGGAGTATGTGTTGTGGTTTTGGAAGTTTTAGAACGGTGAGTGGAAACGAGCCTGACACTCTCCGGCCGCTTAGAGCCACAATTTGCAGAACTTGGAACCTACTGAATTTCGATTACATATCCGTTGTTATCTACCGCGGCACAATAGGAAATCAGCGGACACGATATCGAATTGATTTGATTGGCGTTATCGATTGATTTCGGTGAAGACCACTTGGTGCCATTGAATACCAGCACATTTCCAATAGCATCGACCGTCGCACAGAATTTCGTTGACGGGCATGACACCGAACTTAGGCCGATCCCGTTCCCATCGTTTGGGTCAATTGAATTGGCGGGAGACCAGGATTTTCCGTTGTAGCTGAAGATATTGACAGAGGCTCCCGCTTCGCAGAACGTCGTCGAAGCGCAGGAGACTGAGTGTAGTTTGTACCCCGGATCAATGAGATCAGCAGAAGACCATGACACTCCGTTGTATAGGTAGACATTTCCCCCTGAATCGTTGTAGCCGACCGTCACACAAAACGCCACCGATCGACACGGCGACTTCAACCGGTCAGCGC
>PLNQ01000095.1 GCA_003141815.1 Acidimicrobiaceae bacterium
GCACCTCGGGAATCTCAGGAATTGCTGGCGTACGAGGCGCGTCGGGCACGTCGGGAATTTCCGGTACGTGCGACGTTTCGGGTACAGCTGGTATGGCCGCCGCGGGACCGAGCCAGTACTCCTCTTCTACGAACACCTGCTCCTCCTCTGGATTGACCAACTCAGTTGGAGGGGTGACTTGTTCCGAAAGCACGCGTTCTAAAGATGGTCGCAACGCGGCGACGACGGTGGCGCCGTAAAGGACAAGGAAGTCTTCAACGCTAACGTCTAAAAACGCGGCGAGGGCGGGAAAGACATCGACGGACGGACGCTGCTCATCGCGTTCGTACGANNCGTACGAGCTGTACGTCGTGCGACTCATGCCGACGTTCTTGGCAGCTAGTACTCGGGACATCTTCAGCTTTTCGCGTCGCTTCGTAAGGGCACTCCCGATCGTGGCGTCACTCACGGGGGCTTCGTTTCGAGCATCGAACGATCGTGAGACTCTGAGGTTTGAGGGTTCCTTGCATTTCAGAAGCGATACTAGGACATCCGGATGGTGGAGTGGACTACCCGTCGTGGGGACCGAGTCACTCGTAGCCCACGACATCGAGTGGGTGCCGGCGCGAAGGCCAGGCCCCAGCGGCCACATGGAGACGCCTCGTCCAACGTGGCGCGCTTGAATCTTCACTAGCCTCGGTGTCGGTATGAACTCTCCCCGTGCGCGTGCCCATTTCGGGTTGAATGTGACGAAAGCGGGTCGTTGGGTCGCCGTCGTTGCCACGATCAGCATGACCGTGGGGTCGCTCTCAATTGAGTTGCCCGTCACGGCACAGGCCCAAAACTTGTCAATGCGCGTCTCGCCTTTGAATGTCAATGGCTCGTACCCGATCGGTACGCCGGACAGTGCGGAGCCGTCGGGACAGTCTCCCCCGCATGCGCGAGCCCTCGTTGGCTACAAACTCAGTTACCAGAACGACTTTACGGGCACCAAAGTTCCTCCCGGATGGAACGTCTTCACTGGAATACCCGGAGGTGATCCCGGTGGTCACTTTGGCATCTCGCACGTTGTGGTGGCCAATGGTGTGCTTCAACTCAACACCTATCGAAACCCGTCGTGGCACAACCGTTGGGTGACCGGTGGAATTTGCCAGTGCGGCGTTGCTCGACGCTACGGTGCGTACTTCGTACGCTCGCGAATAACGGGCGCAGGCCCGACGGCGGTGGAACTGCTCTGGCCGGCAACCAACGTCTGGCCGCCTGAGATTGACTTCAACGAGACAGGTGGATCGGCCGTGTCGACCACAAGCTCGGTTCACTTCGGGGCGGCCAACATTATTGTCCGTTCGACCGTCACGATCGACGTGACGCTGTGGCACACGTGGGGTGTCATTTGGACACCGAACTACATTCTTTACACGGTGGACGGACGACTGTGGGGACAGTTCCGGGCTCCTGCAGACGTCTTGAACGTGCCGATGACGCTCGACTTCGAGCAGCGACAAGAGTGTCAGCAGCACCGTCAATGTCCAATCGCGCCTGAGTCCATGCAGATTGACTGGGTGGCCGAGTACACGCAGTCGTGATCGTCTCCATCACCGGGGATGCGCTGGTGGCAAGGTCCATTGACCGGTACGTCGGCGCGATGATACGGGAGCGTGCATGTCAAGTCTCCGTCGTGTGCCAGCTGTTGGTCCTTGGTCACTTTTAAGGTCGCCGACTAAGATATTTTCCATCGGAGCGGTTAAATAGCGGAAACGGATACAACCGTATTGATGTTTAGACCGTTTTGTCTGACTGAACTTTCACCGCTTCGAGTTCAACGCAACGGGCACGAAGGACTTCTTGATGAGCGATAGTTCGCCCGACGATCATCTGGACGACGACCCGACGTCCCTACGTGTCAGTGTCATTGTCTGCGCGTACACCCTTGACCGTTGGGAACTCCTCAACGAATCCCTTCAATCGGTTACGCGACAGGACCTACAACCTCTCGAAGTGATTCTGTGCATCGACCACAACGAGGCGTTGTACGAGAAATGCGTTGAAGAACTGGCACCGACACTCGCGGGCGCTCCGTGGGAGTTCCGAGTGATTCAGAACAAGTTCGAGACGCGATTGGGCGGCGCGCGCACGTCCGCTGCGGAGATCGCCACGGGCGACGTGCTGGCCTTTCTCGATGACGACGCGTCGGCGTCCCCTTCGTGGTTGCGCTTCCTCACAAGGCCGTACGAAGATCCGAAGGTCGTCGCGGTCGGCGGAGCCCCCATCGCGAACTTCGAAGCGGCACGACCTCGTTGGTTCCCGTACGAGTGCCATTGGATATTTGGCTGTGCCTATCGCGGACTGCCGGAACACTTGGCGCCTATTGATCACTTGATCGGTGCCAACATGTCCATCCGACGCGAAGCGTTGATGTCGTGGGGTGGCTTTCAATCGGACAACCACGACGACATGGATCTCAGCCACCGGGCGATTCACGCGTACGGTGCGAGAGCGCTGTTGTTCGAGCCCGACGCCGTCGTCCATCACTTTGTCCCCAAGGCTCGTCTGACCTGGCACTACTTCTGGCGTCGTTGTTTCTACGTGAACAGGGG